>JAEZHX010000109.1 GCA_023436765.1 Bacillota bacterium | reverse complement strand
TCAAGGATTCTCTCGGCGAGGTAATCAGTCTCGGAGATTACACCACTGCGCTGCTGGATCTGGAAACCGGAAGCTCTGATGCGGTTCTGATGGATTCCGTAATGGCTAATTATATGATCAATGATCTGGGCAAGGATTATGTTGTCCTGGACGACAGCCTTGTTGCTGAAGAATATGCAGTCGGCTTCCGTAAGGGAGATGAGGCACTCAGTAAAGCAGTAAATGATGCATTAAAGGACCTGAAGAAGGATGGAACTGTGGAGAAGATCTCAACTAAATGGTTCGGTTCCGATATTACTACAATCAAATAAGGACAGCTTAAATGTCAGTTATCACAGTCCCGGACGGTGCCATACCGCCGGGACTTTTTGCGGCTTCAGTATGTTGAGAATGCCTACGTAGACTTTAAGTATGGTTAAGGGTGTTGCGTTCAGCGTGCTTCCAGATGATGTATGCTTATACATTTTCTGCTTTATTTTGGACAGCAAAAGAGTTATGATAAATTAGTATTGAACTCAACTACTATAGGCATTTTAACTTAAGCAAAATATATTAACGAATAAAATTAAGATGGGATAAGCAGGAGGAGCACATGAATCGTGATCAATTGAAATACTTAAAGCCGGCAATACAGAAGGAGATTGATGCAGGGGCAATCGTTGGAGCAGCCATCAGAGTCCTTCATGAGAATGAAATAGTCTATGAAGAGAGACTAGGATATGCGGATAGGGATAAGGGTATGCCCATGGCTGAGGATACCATTTACCGTCTGTTTTCTATGACGAAGCCTATTACAGCTGCCGCAGTCATGATTTTATTCGAACGGGGACAGCTGCAGCTGCTGGCTCCGGTATCGGACTACTTAGAGGGCTTCCGGAACCAGAAGGTATGGACGGAGCAGGGCTTGATTGATACGGTCAGAGAGGTGACGCTTCAGGATCTGCTGAATATGACCTCCGGAGTGGTTTATCCTGACGAGACCTTCCCCTCCGGCAGGCTGATGGGAAAGCTATATGACGAAATCGACCGTGAAGTGAAGAACGGAAAGCCGGTTTCTACGATTGAATTTTGTAACCGGGTTGGGCAAATCCCTCTGGAATTTCAACCCGGAGAGAGATGGCGGTACGGTGCTTCCGCAGATATCCTTGGAGCTGTGATTGAGGTGGTCTCCGGTAAGAAGCTGGGTGATTTCCTGAGAGAGGAAATATTTGAACCCCTGGGCATGAAGGATACGGCTTTTTATGTACCGGAGGAGAAGCTGAGCCGTTTCGCGACCAACTACCAATTTAATAATACTACCGGTAAGCTGGAGGTCTTCCGGGATAGCTTCCTATGCATAGAGGATCGTACGGCTGCACCGGCCTTCCAATCGGGAGGAGCAGGATTATTCTCCACTGTGGAGGACTATTCCAGATTCGCTTTGATGCTGGCGAACGGGGGAACCTATCAGGGAACCCGGATTCTTGGGGCTAAGACCGTAGAATATATGTCCACACCCCAGCTGACGAAGGAACAGGCAGTCACCTATAACTGGGATACTCAGTACGGTTACAGCTATGGTAATTTGATGAGAAGCCTGGTCGACCCGATCAAGGGAGTTACGAACGGAACAGTCGGAGAGTATGGCTGGGATGGCTGGACCGGGAACTATTTCTTCATTGACCCGAAGGAGAAGCTGGTCCTGCTCTATATGATCCAGAAGTGTGCAGGAGGCAATCCTGTTTTGATCCGCAAGCTCCGTCAGATTATCTACAGTGCATTATAAATTGAATTCAGCTTAAGCATTAGGAAGTTATAGATAACAAAATTGAATTGCTTCCCTCAATATGGTAATATTCGAATCATATAGTAGTAAAAGGTATCGCATCGAATGAAGACGAGTTGAAAGGACTTACAGAAATAACCTTATGGAGATTAACTATGAAATGTAGTCAATGTGAATTTCAAACAGAAGCTGAAATAAAATTTTGCCCGAATTGCGGTAGCCGTGTCACTTCAGAAAATGGAGAGAATAGGATCTTTCATATTGAGGATGATCCCGGTTTTGCTAGCAGGGATTCGGAATATATCAGGCCGTCGGTTCGGCCTGCGAAGGCAGGGCAGAGCATGGGGAACAGAAGAGGGCCGGACCACAGTGAGGGAGTAGGGCAGGAAAATGGGCAGGATTACGGACAGCCAGATGGGCGAGAGTATTCTTACCCGGAGATGGAAGAGGAGTCCTCAGAGAAAAGTCTGCGAAGAAAACCGTTCAAAGAATTGCTCAGGACGAAGGTGCTTTTTGCCTTGGGAACAATATTAGCTGTCGGTATTCTCGCCTATACTTTTTTTCTGAAGGATAAACTGACCTCTGTTTTCTATGAGTTGTCCAGCCATGCGATTCAGGTTTACTCCACAGGGGATAAAACTCTGATTTTAAATCGTAAAGGGGAGGCCGTACACTCCTTTGATCAGTTCATCTATACACAATATAGCCCGGATAAATCCGCTGCAATGATATATTTAATGAAACCGAATGAGAGTGGTAATTTTGAGCAGTACTATGTCAATGAAGAAGATAGTAAATTGCTTTCTAACATTAACAGTGTATTCGAGATGTCGGCCGACGGCAGGTATTTGTTCTATTCCTTAAGGCTTCCGAACAATAGGTTTGGACTCTATCAATATGACAGGAAGACAAAAAAAGAGTACCTGTTAATTGAGACGAAGGATAAGCAATTCGGAGTGGTGAGGGTATCTCCGGATGGCAAGACCCTGACCTATACGTTGATTCCGACAGAGCTTAATGTAAATGATAGCAATGACATTGAAACCTTCCTTATGAAGGAAGGTAAGGACCCGGAATCCCTGGGGGAGGATATGATCGTAATGGCAGTCTCAAATGATGCGGAGTGTCTCTATTATTACGACTATGATAATAATACCGTCACCTCTCTGTACGCCAGATATAAAGGGGAAGATGTAAAGCTATTAGATAACTTCAATATGAATTACATTTGGATCAATGAGGACTATTCTGAAATGCTCTATTCCGATGGGAGTGATACCTATCTATATCATAAGGGTGACAAAGTAATTACGATTGCGGGAACCGAAGCGATAGAGATTCTACTGCCCTATCAGTACCAGTCCTATATTCAGAGTGATAGATTATTTATGACCTACAATAGCAAAACCTTTTTGGATAAATTGATCCGCTGCAGCGATGGCACCGTCCGAAGGATCAATAAAAAGGGTGAAGCAGAGAGGATATGCCGTGTGGATCCGGAGAGCCAGATAGCCTTATCCTCCGATGGAAACAGCCTGTTATACACGACCTCGGAGGGGAGTATTAAGAAGGTGAGTGATATCTCCGGCAAATGCAGGGAGACCGATCTTGTCGATCAGATGAACAGCTTCATTTCCACCGCAGACCTTTCTCAGGTCTATTACTTGATCGGAGACGAGCTGTTCTATAAAGAAGGTAACAATGAAGCTATAAAGATTTCAGAGGGAGTCAATTACCTGATGAGCAATGGGGATTATACCGGTGCCTTCTTCCAGACAGATATCCAGGGAGAAGAAGGTGTACTGAACTATAGCAGTAAGGGAAGTGAGCCTGAACATTTATTTGAGGAGGCATACGCAGCTGAGCTCACCCGTTTGGATTATGGCTGTGCAGTAAAACTGACAGTTTTCGGAGGCAATGAATACTATTATAATTCCAGGGGCAGCGAAATGATGCGAATCGAAGACGAAATTAAGTAAAATATTATTTGAATTCAGGACGCCGTTATGGTAATATGGTAAAGTGTTAACAGAGTAACAAATAGATCTATTTTCCGACACAATAGAACATAGGATTACTGATGTTACATCTGAATTATTATATTTAACCGGAGGTACTGATATGATACCCTATGATTACCTGATACCGGAGATGCTTAAGGCTACCCTTTGGGTAGTACGGATCTTCTTTCTGACCATACTGTTCTCCATACCGTTGGGCTTTTTGGTTGCATTGGCAAGGAGAAGCCGTATCCGGCTGATCAGTATTCCTACCAGGATCTATCAGCTGATCTTCCGTGGCACACCCTTGATGCTTCAGCTGATTTTCTTCATGTATGGTCCCTATTTTATCTTCGGGTCCACCTTCAGCCGTCCGACTGCCTGTATCTTAGCTTTTACCGTGAATTATGCAGCCTACTTCGGCGAGATCTTCCGTGGCGGTATCGCTGCCATTCCGAAGGGACAGTATGAAGCGGCGAAGGTACTGGGCTATACGAAATTCCAGACCTTTATGAGAATTGTTCTTCCCCAGGTTGTGAGGCATGTGATCCCTGCGACCGGGAATGAGCTGATGACACTGGTCAAGGATACCTCCCTGGCACAGGTCATCGGAATAGAGGAGTTGTTTAAGGTGGCTTCCAGAACGGGCTCCACCTATGCCTCCACCATACCGATCATCATTGCGGGTGTCTTCTACCTGATCATGAACACGTTGGTAGAGATCTCCTTTAAGCTCATTGAAAAGAAAATGAATTATTATAAAAGCTAAAGAATTCCATATATAATAGAGATATTCGGAAAATGCGAAGCTTACATAAACTAATCGTTCCATATTTTCCCGAATGTTTGATGCTTCCACGAAGCGGCAAATGGATCATAAGATTGGAGAGAAATAACATGCTGTTAATCGCTGACAAAATAAGAAAACAGTTTGATGGGATAGAGGTGCTGAAGGACATCTCCCTGGAGGTAAGGGAAGGTGAAGTGGTTGCCATCATCGGTCCCTCAGGGTCCGGTAAATCCACACTGCTGCGCTGTCTGACACAGCTCGAGAGAGTGGATGGCGGCAGGATAGAGGTTTGTGGTCAGTGCATGGTGGACACCGTAGGAGAAAAGGCAGTCTATGCGGATGCTAAGACCCTCCATGATATCATTCTGAAGGTAGGACTCGTATTCCAGAACTTCAACCTGTTTCCCCATTACACTGTGATGAAGAATATTATTGATGCACAGGTTAAGGTACTTGGACTCGCCAGAGAGCAGGCTGAACAGAAAGCAGGAGAACTGCTTGTGAAGATGAATCTGGCGGAACGGGGCGGAGCATATCCGTTCGAGCTGTCCGGCGGACAACAGCAGAGAGTTGCCATCGCCAGAGCCCTGGCAATGAACCCGAAGATCCTGTTCTTTGATGAACCAACCTCCGCACTGGACCCGGAGCTGACCGGAGAGATCTTGAAGGTAATCCGTGAGCTGGCGAAGGAGAAGATGACGATGGTAATCGTAACCCATGAGATGGCCTTTGCGAGGGATGTGGCGGACCGGGTTATCTTCATGGACAACGGTGTTATCGTCGAACAGGGAACGCCGGAGGAGGTATTCGGTAATTCTGTAAACCAGAGAACGAAGGATTTCCTACAAAGATTTAATCAAGGGTAACTAAGGAGTATTTTTTTAAGGACAAGGGCTGTTTCGCAATAGTTAGATGCAAGAGGTCCTATATGTTTCCCATAATGCACTGTTTGCTGAACAGATTGATTTTTAAATTACCTGAAGCTTAAAATAGAAACCAATTCCCCTGTCAGTGCTATAAACTCCATAATCGTTCCCGTGACCCTCCAGAATAGACTTTGTAATTGCAAGCCCTAAGCCAGTGCCTTCCGTATCCCTGTTGTGTGAACAATCCGCTTTATAGAATCGGTCCCATAATTTATCCAGTATTTCTTCCCTGTATATCGGACATTCATTTTCAATACTTACCTTCAGGATATCAGCAGACGCTTCCCCAAGGATCGTAATCACAGACCCCGGATCACAATATTTTACCGCATTGGATAACAGGTTATCCAATACACGGCCGATCTTCTCCTCATCTATCAGACAGGGCCCGAAGTTCCCCGTGATTTGAAAACTTGTCTTCTTCGCCTTGGCTTTTTCAGTATAGAGAGATACCTTTTTCTTCAGCAGCTGGTCGAAGGAAACAATATGCTTGTGATAAGTAACTGCTCCCGAATCAAACCTGGATATTTCCAGCATTTCCAGTATTAAGCCATCCATACGGTCTATTTCTTCTAGGATTACTTGCATATAGTGATCCTTTTTTTCTTTCTTGATCCCATCCTTCAGCCCTTCCGAATAACTCTTGATAATTCCCAGAGGAGTTTTCAGCTCATGGGATACGTTAGCAACAAATTCCTTTCGGGTTTTTTCCTGGCGCAATTCATTTTCATAATCCTCCTTTAGCTGATCGTTTGCATTGCTTAGCTCATCCAGGGCATTTTTGAGATTGGAGGATAAAGTATTCAAACTGGAGGATAGGGCTCCCAGCTCGTCCCTCCTGTTGATATCCGATACAATACCCAGTTCCATATTGGCCATCCGATTGGCAGTATGCGTCAGTTTAGTAATCGGCTTTGCAATGATTTTGGAATAGACGAAGGCCATGAGGACGGATAAAAGAATAGCCGTACCAATTAAATATGGGAAAAATCGCAATAATAGCTCGATTACCTCATCAACGGACTGAAGGGAAGCATTCACATCCACGAATATTTCTTTTCCGTTATCCATGGTACTCTGCTTGGTAAAATGGATCTCTCTGAAATTGGTATTACGGATATTACTGATGGTATAGAATACTCCATCCCTGTTTCCCGTCTGAAAGTAGCCGCTTAAGACAGCAGCAGGATAGGCCTTCCGTTTCGGATAAAAAACGATATTCCCGCTTATTCTGGCAGTGGAACCTGACTCCAAACCGGAATAACTGAGGATGGAAGGCTTAATATTAATCAGAAAAGGCTTTCCGGCGGCGTAGGGCCTTAAGGTTAACCTACTGTTACGGATATAGTCATACAGCGAAGACTGCCTGACATGAACAACTTGTTTAGGGTTGCTCAATATCTGGTTATCGGAGAAGCTTATGATTTCTCCACTCATTCCTTTGATGACAGCCAATGCATTTTCCTTATCGGAACCGATGCTTAAGGTAACATCGTATTTATTCATAAAATCAGAAACCTCGGAATAAAGCTGTTCCTCCGACCATTGGTTCTTTTCTATGGAAGCAGTAAATCCATTGATTGCATTTATCAGCTTATTGATCTTGGCCGGTTCATAGAAGCGGTCAAAATAGAGATAGATGGATGCAAATATGAAAATCATCAGAATTAGGAAGGACCCGAAGGTAAGAAGCAGCATTTTCATTGAAAGGGATTTTCTCATGGCTTCACCTCGAATTTATAACCGACTCCGATCACAGTATGGATATACCTTGAACAGCTTCCCAGCTTCCTTCTGAGAGTCTTAATGTTCGTGTCCACAACCCGTCCGTCACCATAATAATCATAGCCCCAGATGGTATTGATCAGAATCTCACGGCGGAAGGCTTTTCCGGGATTCTCGGCCATTAACAGGAGCAGTTCATATTCCTTGGCAGTTAATGGCAGCTCCATACCGGACAGGGTAACAGAATATGCCTCCTTGTTGATGGTAATTTCTCTGCGACGTATAATCCCTTCCGGGATGTGCTCCATGGAGTTTCTCTTCAGAAGAGCTTTCATACCGGCAAGTAATACCTTGGGACTGAAGGGTTTCGTAATATATTCATCCGCCCCCAGCTCATATCCAAGAAGCTTATCGTCTTCCTCACTTCGAGCACTTATAATGAAGATCAGGACGTTAGATCTTTCCCTGATTCTCCTGCATACGGTCCAACCGTCAAGGCCGGGCAGCATCAGATCCAACAGGACCAGCTGTATGTCCTCATAATCAAATAAGGCCAGAGCTTCAGTACCATCCCGTGCGGTCAGAACCTCATAACCGTCTGTTTCCAGATAATCTGTAAGAATTTCACTCATCTTCCTGTCATCTTCAACTACTAAGACCTTCAGGCCCATACTTCTTCCCTACCTTTCGTTCCGGTTTATCATGTGTTTCGTATTATCTACCGCTTATGGACTGATCATCTGTTTCCATCATAGCATGGTGTTGTGTAGTTTGTGTGAAATGGAAAATATTAAGTTTCACTCAAGTCACACATGCCTGTCACATATCGTTCACAGGGGAAATCTATGATAAATGGTGAGATTTACGATAAATTACAGGAGGAATTGATGTGAGAGTATTCAAGCATGCAATCTTAAGTCTTATCCGGAAACCAGCCAAGGCTGTGATGATATTTGTAATCATCTCCGTCGTATATGGATTGGTATTTACCGGAATAATCATCCAGAACAGTGTCAGGACATCCAAGGAATATGTCCGTAAGGAATTAGGTGCTGAGGTTTCCATGACAGTAAATGCTGTAAAGGTCATTAACCAGAGAATGACAGGTAATGACTTTAGAAGATTGGAGCTGCCGGTAGCACTGGCAAAGCAAATAGCAGAAGATCCTATGGTGAAGGAGCTGTACCTGACCGAGACTGCTAACGTAGAGAATGAAGAGCTGAAAAGCGCGGTCGACATGGGGAATACCGAGGGTGGTTTTGTGATTAATACCATAAGAAATGGCCAGAATGGCTCCGATTTCACACTGGAAGGCAGCAGCTCCGATACCCCTTCGGAGTTTACTGACGGGACCTATACGATTACTCAGGGCAGGCTTCGTACTTCGGAGGATACCGGTAAGGATACTCTGATCATATCGGAAGAGTTTGCCAGTATGAATAACCTTTCCGTAGGAAGTCTGGTTGATTTGGCTTCAGGTACTGACGGGAAGAGCTATCCCTTTGAGGTAATCGGAATATTTACTGGTGCACAATCCTTTCAGGTGGACCAGCTGTATACCTCATTGGACAGCGTATACAAGCTGGAAGGAATACAGGCCGGAGCCGAAACAGCCTCCTCGATCAGCTTCCAATTATATGATCCGCTGGATGTGGATCAATTTATCAGTCAGCATGAGAAGCAGCTGCCCAATGAATATCTTACCCTGGACTCGAATAACAGCGAATATGAATCTCTGACCAAGCCCCTGGATCTGATCAGTACGATAACCTCTATCCTATTGGTGGTCGTATATATCGCCGGTGCACTGATCATGCTGGCAATTATTACGATCTTCGTTAGAGACCGTAAGAATGAGATAGGCCTGTTACTCTCCAGCGGGGAAGGAAGGATGAAGATCATCTCTCAATTTGTTATGGAAATCCTGATGGTTTCCATCCTGGCATTTGTTTTAGCGGCAGGGACCAGTAAAATCTCCTCCGACTATGCTGCCGACTGGATCGTTAAAAATCAGCTGGTAGAAGAGGAGAGCTTCAATACTTCGAATACCATTACCATCGGTGGGAGAGGCATGTTCAGCGGAAGGCCGTCAGAGAACCAGATCCAGATCAGTGATATAGCGGAGGAATTCAATGTGGAAATAGATGGCGGTGTAGTAATTAACCTGCTCCTGTTAAGCTTTGGTCTGGTCATACTGTCAGCCGGAGCACCACTCCTCATCATACTCGGATACAAACCCAGAGAATCCCTTCAGGATTAGAAAGAGAGGCAGCTATGTCTATAATTTTTGAATTAGAGAAATTATCCTATGGATATATTGACGGTGGTAAGAAGAGGATGATATTAAACGAGCTCTCCTTCCAGTTTGAAAGAGGCAAATTCTATACGATCCTTGGCCCTTCAGGGTCAGGCAAGACGACCCTGCTGGCCTTGGCCAGTGCGCTGGACGTTCCGGAACAAGGCCGTGTGATCTATGACGGTACGGATATACGTAAAATCGGTTATACGAAATTTCGGCGGGAGAATATGGCGATCATATTCCAGAAATATAACCTGACGGATTATCTGAGCGGCCTGGAAAACGTGGA
>JAEZHX010000091.1 GCA_023436765.1 Bacillota bacterium | reverse complement strand
TACTGCAGTCGAGGGGACTTGAACCCCTACCCAGAAACCCGGACTAGATCCTTAGTCTAGCGCGTATGCCAATTCCGCCACGACTGCATTTTTGTTCGCTACCAGTAGCGAACAATAGTGATTATATCATCCCCATAGGGTAAATGCAACACTTTTTTCTTAATTTTGATGTGTAAAATATAGCCTGCTCTGAGGAAAAAATTGCATCTCTCGCTTTATAAATTCAACTCTGATTAACTTATTCCCCCTGCTTCTTCTTCCTGATACAGGTATCGAATGCATCCCTCATAGCGGGATTATTGATCAGGTTACCTTTATAATCAAATCGTGAGCCGTGGCAGGGGCAGTCCCAGGTCATTTCATTCTGGTTCCACTCCAATTTGCAGCCGAGGTGCGGGCACTTGGTCGTTACAAAATAGTATATATCGTCCTGATCCCGATATACCCCCACTCTCTGTCCATCATAACGAACCACACCGGCCTGCCCCTTCTCGATATCCTTCAGCTTGTCATGGGGAATCTTCAGATACTCCGATAGGAGACTGATCGTGGTGATTGCCGCATCCTTTAAGAGTGCTCTGCTGCCGGAGAGCATCAGCCTGCGGGGATTATAGACCTTCTGGTAAACATGGTTCCTTCCGGCTATCATCTCACTGATGATCATGGCTGATACCATGGAGCCGGTCATACCCCACATATTAAAGCCGGTTGACACATAGATATTCGGGGTCCGCAACGAGTAGGCCCCGATATAAGGAATGGAATCCGGTGTCATACAGTCCTGGTTGGACCATGTATAGAGAAGCTTTGCCTCCGGGTAATATTCATTAACATGCCTCTCAATACTCGCATAGGCATCCTTCGGCTGATATTCACCGGTTCGGTGAGTACAGCTCCCAAAGATCAACAGACCCTTATAATTCCGGAGGGAGAAACCGTCCGGATCGGCATCCAGATACATGCCGTCCATATGGGTTCTGGAATCCGCAGCACCTCCCTCAATGGCACTTAGATAATAACGTTCCTGATGCAGCTTGAAGAAATAGTATCCCGGAGCATTGATGAACGGATAATGGGTTGCGATTACCACTTTCTTCGCCTTCACACTTCCCTGATCGGTCTTGATCAGACCATCCTTATGGATCTCTGTAACTCTGGTATTCTCATAAATGTTCAGCTTCTCCACCACTGCATCCAGAAATTTGAGCGGATGGAATTGTGCCTGTTGCTCAAAACGAATTGCAGCCTTCACCGGGAAGGGCAGTGTTGTATCCTTGGTAAATATAGCAGGAAGCCCGAGCTTCTGAGCCGCTTCTACCTCCTGTTTGATCTTATTTACATCACTCAAGGTATAGACATAGTTCGGAAGAATCTCATAATCACAATCAATCTGAAGATCGCTGATGATTTCTTCATATTTTTCGATGGCCTGCTGGTTCGCCATCGCATATTCCCAAGCCCGCTGTTCTCCTTTATAAGTCATGAGCTTCCGATAGATAAGCCCATGCTGGGAGGTTATCTTCGCGGTAGTATTCTTCGTCATACCACTGCCCGCTTCTTTACATTCCAGCACGACTGTCTGAATCCCCTGCTTCTGCAGGAGATATGCTGTCAGAACTCCGGCAAGACCGGCACCGATGACCGCAACCTCCACATTAATATCTCCTGTCAAGGGTGTCCGAATCGTTCTCTCTTTATAACCGCCGTCTGCAGCTTTGGCATAACGGTATTGCTTTTGAATCCATAGGGATTCACCCCGTTCCTTACCGCCTTCTTCAAAGGTTCCAACTTCTTTCCATAGAATCGCCATTTAAATTCACCTCAAGCCTATATTTACCAGAAGTAGGTTGTATTATTCAGAACTTCTCTCATGGAATTGACATCTGAGGTAGCTGTTGTATAATAAAGGAAATGAAATTTATTCCAGGGAGGGTGACAATTGAGTAGGAGAAGAATTAAGAAAGTTCCGGGAAATATCCTATTGAATATACTGTTTGTTGTTCTGTTTATTCTGTTGGAGCTTGTAGGTGTCATTATAGACTTTAATAGAGATGAGACCAGATTATTAATCCGTGTCATTGCGAGAGGTGTCTTCGGAATTCTCATTCTTTATAATTCCGCACACCTGTTATTTACGAAAAATCCCTCGTTCATCGACTCCTCGGGTAGTACTAAGAAGCGTATATTTGTCGGAATATTGCTGGGTTTTGTCGGCCTTATTACTGTAATTACTGCTTTCCTTGGTTATGGGGTGAATGGGGACCCGGTCCTCCGCTGGTGGGAGCTGTAGGTCATATAAATATGAATATCCTAATATCATAAAAGCCCGCGAAAGCGGGCTTTTAATGCAATAAAGAACTCCCCGAGTAGGGCTCGAACCTACAACCCCGCGGTTAACAGCCGCGTGCTCTACCATTGAGCTATCGAGGAATACGTTAGTAATTTTAATACGTAGGGTACCGGATGTCAATATACTTTATATATTATTTTCCAGAATTTATGACACGTTACGCAAATTGACCGCACCTGCTCTTTTGAGGACGCAGGAGCCTATGCTCCGACTCAAAAGGATTAGCCGCATGCTTGAGCAATTCCTACTAGAAATGCTTCACTACATAAGTACCTGCTATGGCAGAGAAAATTGCAGAGAAGAAAATATAAACCATTTGAAATTTTGTATTGAATTTAGAAAATTTGTATGCTATAATCAAATTCGTCCCTCAAGGAAACCAAAATATCCAAGAGGAACTAACTAAATAAGCAGTTGTGGCGGAATTGGCATACGCGCTAGATTCAGGTTCTAGTCCGGGTTAACTGGGTAGGGGTTCAAGTCCCCTCAACTGCATCCTTATAAATTAAGGGTTCTAGAGTTTTCAGTAAACTCCGGAACCCTTGATTTTTTGTGTTTGGAATGCAATTGGAATGCAACGCAAAAATAAATGATATTTTTATCCTCTATATATCTTTAATCAATTGTGTGTGAAATAACACATTCCAACAATTTGTTTTTTGTAATAAAATACATCTATACGAAACCTCAAAATGTTCGTCGTCGAAAACACACATTTCTCAAAGGAGGTTTCATATAGATGCACTCTTATTGTGCCAATAATTTTTTGAATTTAGAAGATGTACTTATCAAAAATGTGATCCAGGCTGATTCTTTTGTAAAGTATTGATCGAAACTGGTCTCAAGTTCTTTAGGTTATCGGCTATGCACTGTGAGACTGCAATCCACTTGGATCATTAACTGTCATTGTCTCCCGTGTTCACTCTGTCTAAATTCTATGTTTCTTAGCACCACTTCATATAACGTATGATTCCATAAAAAGAAATATACAATATTATTAACAGTTTAATAATTCTTTCTCAAATTCTTTTATCCTATTAACTTTAGGTTCTGAAGACGTTCCCGTTTTATAGTCTGAATTTAGAAATATGTCCAACAGATTTTCCATTAAATTGTATCCTAATGTAAAAGCTCCAAAGCATGCTATATTGGCATTATTACTCTTTTTAGCCCGCTCAGCAGAATATGAATCGCTAATCAGTGCTGCATATGCCCCTGGGACTTTATTGGCTGATATTGTCATACCAATGCCTGTCCCACAAATCAATACTCCAAGGTCATATCGTTTTGAGCCACAGCTTTTGCAACATCTATAGCTGTGTTCGCA
>JAEZHX010000045.1 GCA_023436765.1 Bacillota bacterium | reverse complement strand
TCTTTTCTAGCTCTGAGAGATATATTCCGTTTCCAATCTCTTTATCACGGATCATGTTAAACCCATGCTTCTGATACAGACGAAGAGCGGGGAGGTTCTTCTTCCCTGTACTTACGATTGCTTTCTGTATTCCGGGAAGGGACAAAGCCTGCCTCAGCAAGGAATCGGCTATTCCCTTCCTGAAATAATCAGGATGAACAGCCACACGGCAAATATCCAGGATATGATCCTCCATGGTATAGGATAGGAAACCTGCCAGAATACCCTCTGTAAAATATCCATAGAAGCACTCACCGCAGTTCATCAGTTCTTCTAGGGTCTCAGTAAGCGGAGGGATCTCATAATAATCTATTATTTCTGCCTCAATCAGATATGAAACTCTCTGTAAGGTTAAAATCTGATTCAATAGGTCAGGGTTGTTCAAGTCAATTCTTTGTATCATTTACGTATACTCCAATATTCTTTTTTTATTATTTATTCATACTCCAGTATTAATTCTTTTGCAGTCCCTTCAGGTCGTCATAAAAGCCGGGATAAGAGATTGTAGCACACTCCGGATGAAGGATGGTCACATTACCCTCAGACATCAGATCTGCAACCGCAAAGGACATCGCAATTCTGTGATCATGCTTACTGTCAATGATCGTTCCATGTATCGGCCTTCCGCCTTCAATGATCATTCCGTCCTCTGTAGCCGTGATTTCGGCGCCCATCTCTGACAGGCTATTCACCATTACATCAATCCGGTTCGATTCCTTCACCTTGAGCTCGGATGCATCCCGGATGACAGTTTTTCCCTTAGCGAAGCAGGCAAGTACTGCGATTACAGGGATCTCGTCAATTAAGGTCGGGATGATACTGCCTCCTATCTCGGTTCCATGAAGCTCACTATGGCGTACCAGGATATCTGCCACTGGTTCACCGCCATGCTCCGAGACATTCAGGAGGGTGATATCAGCACCCATCTGTCTGCAGACCCGAAGGATCCCGTCACGGGTCGGATTAATCCCGACATTTCTGATGAGAATCTCTGAATTCGGTGCAATCAGTCCTGCTGCGATAAAATATGCAGCGGAAGAGATATCCCCAGGGACATTGATGTTGATTCCCTTCAGGCTAGGCTCGGGACGGATCGTAGCGGTACTGCCCTCACTCTTTAATTCTGCTCCGAAGCCGGCCAGCATCAGTTCGGTATGGTTTCTGGACAGATAAGGCTCGGTAACAGAGGTTTCCCCTTCCGCATAGAGTCCTGCCAGAAGGACACAGGATTTTATCTGCGCTGAGGCGATGGGGGACACATAATGGATACCGGTCAGTCTGCGTAAGTCCCGGCTGGTATTTGCTACCCCGGTTATATTATCCTGATTAATGAGTAAAGGAGCACAGCCATTACCGGATTCACTTAAGATATCAGCACCCATCTGCTGTAAGGGTACCATTATCCTGCCCATAGGGCGGCTCTTGATCGAGTCATCTCCGGTCAGGGTGGAAGAGAAGCGCTGACCGCACAGGATACCTGACATGAGCCGCATCGTAGTTCCGCTGTTACCGACATCCAGAATGCCCGGGGCTTTCGTTAGTCCATGAAGGCCCTTGCCATAGATGGTTACCCTATCCTGTGAAGGGTCATTCTCAATCCGGATACCCAGCTGACTGAAGCAGCGGATGGTGGATAAGCAATCTTCTCCCTGCAAGAAATTCGTGACCTCAGTTCTACCTTCCGCCAAAGCACCAAACATAACGGCCCGATGGGAGATGGATTTATCACCGGGAACGGACAGACTACCCTTTAATGGACTTACTTTATGGTTATTCATGATATGGCTCCTTCATCATAAACATTACTTTTTTATCTTTGATAACAAGACTTATTGTTTGAAAACACATAGATAGTTCAAAAAGATAACGATTATTTATGATCAATTGTTTGCTATCTAATGTTTATTACTTTCCTAATCTTATGAATAGCAGAGTGCTAGATTATCTCTCATATACCCGGTAGTTATATTTCCGTAATAGTACGGCAGCCTTAGCTTCTGCCTCTTCCTCGTAAAACTCGATCCGAAGTACTCCTTCTTCAAATTCACGGTTATGGATAATCCCGATATTCTTAATACTGATCTGGTTGCTGGCGAGCAGGGTGGCAATCGTTGCGATGGCACCGGCTTCATCCATGATATCCAGATAGATTTCAAAAACCTTCTTCATCAGACCGATGGATTTATTCGGAATAGAAGACCGGTATTCGCCGGCAGTATCGAACATCTGATACAGATACTTACCGTCCTGAGCGATAAGAGCTTCCGATACATTCTTCAAAGCATCTATGTAGCGGTCCAGTGCTTGCTTAATGACATGTGCATTGGTCAGGCAGATATCCTGCCACATGATCGGAGAGGAGGAAGCAATCCTCGTGATATCCTTGAAGCCTCCTGCGGCCAAAGCCCTCATTTTCTCTGCCTTATCATCGGATTCACGAATCAGGTTTACCAGCTGTGCCGCAATGATATGGGGGAGATGGCTGATGGCAGCTGTTATCTCATCATGTTCCCTGGCCTCAAGTATGATTGGAATGGAACCCATTCTCTCCACCAGCCGATGGAGAAGCTTGATCTTGTCTTCGGGTGTCTTATCGGTGGGAGTAATTATATAATAGGCATTTTCTAATAACAAGGCATAGGAATTCAGATACCCAGTCTTCTCTGATCCGGTCATCGGATGACCGCCGATAAATTGCTCCTCCAGTCCAAGCTCGATTACAGCAGTATGGATATTCCCCTTCACACTGCCCACATCGGTCAGGATACAGGAGGGCTTGAGGATGGGTTTCAGCTGCTTCAGATAGCTGATATTCGATAGTACCGGTGCACATAGAAATAACAGATCGCAATCGGGAATCTCCTTGTCCATTGAGGTCGTAATAGAATCCAGAACCTGATCGGTCATCGCTGCCTGAAGGTCAGAGCTTGGATGCTCCTTATGATAATCATAGGCGCAGAGGAGAAAGTCTGGATTAACTTTCTTCAGGGCTCTGGCGATAGAGCCTCCGATCAGGCCAAAACCGATAAAACCTATTCTTCTGATGCTACTAAACTCACTTTCACTCCCGTTCATGATTACCTCCTGAAGTATATATTTTAAGTCTGCTCCGGCATACTTATGTACCGATTCCTACTAGGTTAAGTAAGATAGGAAAGCTAACATAATGGTTACCCACCGGAGGACACGATTAGTCATAGATTTACAGTGTCTTGCCCATCAGAGCCGCGAGGGGTCTTAATTCCTTTGTTAATGCATCAAACTGCTCGAAGGTCAGGGATTGGGGACCATCCGACAGAGCGCAGGAAGGGTTCGGATGGGTCTCAATCATAAGTCCATCGGCTCCAGCAGCTACGGCACTCATGGCAAGCGGCTTTACATAAGCTCTGACACCGGTTGCATGGCTGGGATCTACAATGATCGGAAGATGACTCTTCTCTTTGATGACGGGTACAGCGCTGATGTCCAGGGTGTTCCGGGTGGCTGTCTCAAAGGTACGGATACCACGTTCACAGAGTACCACATTCGGGTTCCCTTCGGCAATGATATATTCGGATGCATTCAGCCACTCGTCAATCGTTGCGGATAAACCACGCTTCAGTAATACCGGAAGTCCTGTTTTACCGACCTCTTTTAATAGGTAGAAGTTTTGCATGTTCCGGGCTCCGATTTGAAGCATATCAACATATTTTACCGCAGCTTCGACTGCATTCAGACTGGTTACCTCACAGATGACCGGCAGACCGGTCTCTTCTCTGGCATCCTTCATGAACTTCAGACCTTCTTCCTCAAGGCCCTGGAAGGCATAGGGGGAAGTCCTCGGCTTATAGGCGCCACCGCGTAAGATCTGAGCACCGGATTTCTTTATTGCATGAGCGGTAGCTAATAGCTGCTCCTTACTCTCCACGGCACAGGGACCGGACATAATCACCAGAGAATCTCCTCCGATCACCACATTGCCGACCTGTACCCTCGTTGGTTCAGGGTGGAACTTTTTATTGGCCAGCTTGTAGCTCTCGGTTACGGCTACGATCTTATCTACATCCTCGAAGATCTCCAGGTTTTGATCCTGAAGCTTGGATTTATCTCCGACTACACCGATGATGGTAACCTCGGTTCCTGCGGAGATATGGGCGAATAGCCCTTTACTCTCGATAATATTTTTAATCCTTTCGATAGATTCCTGTTTTGCTTTGGGCTTCATTACGATAATCATGTTGTTATTTCCTTTCTATATTAAGTAATTACTTTATACGATAAGCGGATTAATCTCCATATCCACGATAAGCGGATTAAGCACCATATCCACGATAAGCGGATTAAGCACTCGCAAACTAGCGTTAGCCGCGGATCCGAAGGATACGCTGTTCACGTTGCACTTTATCTGCCTTATCGTGGATTATACTCTAAGATACTTTGGGTGTCAATACTCTATTGCTTTAAAGCGTAACGGTTTAAAGTGCGAAACAAAGAACTTTGTTTATTATTACACAAAACTATTGTAAAAGTGGACTACCTCTAGTAAAATATACTAAGAGGTAATTTTGAGAATTGGGTTAAGTTCAACCCAGAAGTATTAGAATGAATTCCCAATGGAGTCTAATCTAATATTTCCAATGTCCCATAGGTTCATACGGGATGATTCTCCCTACTACTTACTTTACCATGTATAGGAGGAAATCAATATGAATGTTTATACTTCAGAAAAGATTCGCAATGTTGTTTTGTTAGGCCACGGAAGCTGTGGCAAGACTACTTTGGTCGAAGCCATGGCGTATACGACAGGTGTTA
>JAEZHX010000231.1 GCA_023436765.1 Bacillota bacterium | reverse complement strand
AAGGCCTGCTCACAGTAAACACAGCGGTAAACACCGTTATCCCGGTCCGTAAGCTTAAAGGTATGGGGGATTCCCTGCTCCACGGAGGTGATGCATCTGGGGTTTTTGCACTTTAAGACATTATCTACGAAGGCAGGAAGCTCCGGATTTTTCTTTTCGATAATCACACCGTTTTCTATGACATCGATTGTGATCTTATGATCCAAAGCACCGAGGATATCCAGATTAATTCCGTCCAGCGTCCCTTCAATCTTGATGATATCCTTCTTGCCCATCTTATTGCTTTTGGCATTCTTAATGATTGCGACACTGCAATCCAGATTCTCTAAATTCAGGTAGGTATAGATCTGCATGGCTCCGCCGGCTTTGATATGGTCAATGACGATTCCCTGATTCAGTACACCGATATTTAACATAGCTACCTCCATCCGATATATTTAAATTCTTTGTAATTCCAACATTGCAGAAGTAATTGATATCTTGATTCAGGCCAGCTCCAGCAGCTTCATGATCAGAGCCATGCGGACATAGACTCCGTACTGGGCTTGCTTAAAGTATACTGCTCTGGGATCCTCATCCACCTCCACAGAGATTTCATTCACTCGGGGCAGCGGATGAAGAACCAGCATATCCTCCTTGGCATTAGCCATTTTCTTCGCATCCAAAATGTAGGTATCCTTCAGGCGGATATAATCCTCCTCATTGAAGAACCGTTCCTTCTGGACTCTTGTCATGTAGAGGAGATCAAGCTCGGGCATCACATTCTCCAGCTTACGGACTTCCTTATATTTGATATGGTTTGCCTCCAGGATCTCCCCACGGATATAAGCAGGAATGGTCAGCTCCTCCGGTGAGATCAGGACGAAGGTAATATTCTCATAACGAGCCAGAGCTCCGATCAGAGAGTGTACGGTACGGCCGAATTTCAGGTCACCACAAAAGCCGACGGTTAAATGATTTAATCGTCCTTTAAGATTTTGAATTGTTAATAAATCGGTAAAGGTTTGGGTGGGATGATTATGACCGCCGTCTCCGGCATTGATAACAGGAATAGAAGAATGAACAGATGCTACATAGGGGGCGCCTTCCTTTGGATGGCGGATCGCACAGATATCTGCGTAAGAGGAAATAACTCGTATGGTATCAGCAACACTTTCACCTTTGGCTGCCGAACTGGAATCGGCGGAAGAGAAACCAAGGATACTACCGCCAAGATTTAACATGGCAGCTTCGAAACTAAGTCTTGTTCTGGTGCTCGGTTCGTAGAATAGAGTGGCCAGCTTCTTACCATGGCACACATCAGCGTATTTCTTCGGGCTTTTGATGATCTCCTCTGCCAGCGACAACAGCTCGCCCAGCTCAGAAACAGTAAGGTCAGTCGGACTGATGATATGTCTCATAAACACCTCCATATGTGATTTGTCTCGCTATTCGGACCGGACCCAAGGAGCTTATGGGTCCATATCCTAACTAGTTATTTTAATATATCATTGTACAAAATACAAATAGTATTTTTTAATAAATCATTATATTTATAAATTATAAATAGATACACATAGATGTTATTTTTCTTAGGTAGTATACGGGATGACTGATACCAACTTCAGGCTGCATAAAAACAGTTCAATATGAATAAAAAATGAGAATTGATTCAAATTACCATACACTTTTTCTCGTATTGTGGTATAATAGTAGGATACAATTATTGAAAGGTGTGCGTTTATGATTCAGATTTCAAGGACGGGAATCAGGAATTTGGCTTCGAATGATACAACCTATGCCAGAGGTCTGCAATATTATAAGGATAATCGTATTACCAATGCGACCTATTCCAATGCCACGAAACAGTACCGGCTGATCGTAAAGGGTAATTACAATTATTCTGTTGTAGTGGAGGAGCAGGAGGATGGTTCCTTCGACTATAACTGCAATTGTCCGTCCAGGCTGAAGGATCAGGGAGCTTGTAAGCATGTCGTAGCCGCGCTATTATTTATCCTAAAATATCAGGAACGCAGTATGCTGACGGAGACGAAGTCTCCTGAGGAGAGAAAGATTATCCAGATATTGGATTATTTTGTTTCCCAGGAGGATTCGGTACTGGTAGGGGAAACCTTTCAGTTAGAAGCTATCATCAGTATTCCCTCCATCCTGAAGGGGGAAAGCGGAAGAGCATTTGTTTCCCTGAAAGGGGGAGGCAGTCGAAAATATAAGATTCAGACCATTAAGAAGTTCCTGGCGGATATCTATCACCACGAAAGCTTTGCTTTGGGGAAGGAATTCAAATATGTCAGTGGAGAGAGTACCTTTGAACAAAACTCTAAAGTGCTCCTGGATTATCTTATGGAGATTTATGAGATCCAGGAGGTCATAGACAGTACCCATTTTTCCAAGTTATTTTCTAAGTCACAGATCATTATTACGAAAAATATGCTGCTTAAGCTTCTTGAGCTTTTAAGCGGAAGCAGCTTTACCCTGGAGCTGTATGGTAAGCTTTACAGTGATGTCGTCTTCCGGAAGGAGAATCCCAAGGTATCCTATCAGTTATCCATGGATGAGGATTCCGTCACGGTGGATTACCAGGGGAAGGAAGCAGTCCTTCCGATTACGGAGACCGGTGAGCTCCTGTTCTATGACGGTGCCATCTACCAGGCTGACAAGAAATTTATTCGAAACTTCAAGCCCTTTTATAACAGTCTTGGTAAGGATAAGGAGCCTCTGGTATTTAAGGGAGAAAGTAAGAACAGCTTTTTAGAACATGTCCTGCCGAGAATCAGCGAAACGATGGTCCTCGATATCCCGGAGGAGCTAAAGAGTCGATATATTACCTGTGATATGGAGGCAAAGCTCTATATTGATAAGCATAAGCATGGAATTAAGGCGGAGTTGAAATACCGGTATGGGGATTATGAGTTCAATTCCTTTGAGAATGCCTCCTCCGGCTCCTATATTATCGTAAGGCAGAGGGAGAAGGAGGATGAGATCATTAATGATCTGCTCCAGCTGGGTTTTCTCCCCTATAAGAATTATTATCTCTTAAAGGATGAGGACAAGGTATATGATTTCCTGTCCGGCAGTGTCATGGAGCTGGAAAGTAAGGCAGGATTATACTACTCAGAGGACTTTAAGAAGCTGGGGATCAGAAATGCCGGAGGATTTAAGGCCGGGGTGAAGGTGAATACCGGACTGAATATGCTGGAGCTTGATCTGAATTTTGAAGATATCCCCAAGGAGGAGCTGAAGGATCTCCTGCATTCCTATCAGGTGAAGAAGAAATACTACCGGCTAAAGAACGGCAGTTTTGTTAATCTCGAGGATAAGAGTCTGGGAGAGCTGACAAAAATTTTGAATTCCCTTAACATAAGCACTAAGAATTTTAACGAGGATACTTTGCTGCTGGAGAAGCAGCATGCGGTCTATCTGGATAAGGCATTTATAGAACGGCAGTTAGAGCTGAAACGGGATCATAACTTCATTGCTCTGGCCGAGAAGATTTTAAATCCTGTTCAAACGGAGTACCAGCTTCCGGAAGGCATCTTAGCAACATTACGCCCTTATCAGGTAACCGGTTATAAATGGTTGAAGACCTTATCCGATCATGATCTTGGCGGAATTTTAGCTGATGATATGGGACTCGGAAAAACTCTGCAATCCATTGTCTATATCGCTTCCGGTGTAATTGGGAATCCAAAGCATGCACCATATCTGATTGTTTGTCCGACCTCCCTGATCTATAACTGGCAGGATGAGATCGAGAATTTTGCTCCGTTTATTAAGGCTTCAGTAGTCAGCGGGGCGCCACAGGAACGGCAGGAGACCATCGGAAAATATAAGGAGTATGATGTCCTGATTACCTCCTACCCTTTAATAAGGAGGGATATCGCCCTATACGAGAAGATTTATTTCCATACGATATTTATTGATGAAGCACAGTATATCAAGAATGATTCCTCTCTGAATGCGAAATCAGTAAAGCGGCTGTTGGCAGACCATCGGTTTGCACTGACAGGAACACCGATAGAGAACAGTTTATCCGAGCTTTGGTCCATCTTTGACTTCATCATGCCGGGGTATCTGAACAGCCATTCCAAGTTCGTAGAGTTTTATGAGAAGCCAATTCTGAAGGAGGACGCAGAGGTTCTGACGGATCTCCACCAGCGTATTTCGCCCTTTATCCTTAGACGTATGAAGAAGGATGTCCTGACAGAGCTGCCTGATAAATATGAGACGAAGATGCTGACGGAGCTGTCAGAGGAACAGAAAATGATCTATCTGTCCTATCTGGAGAATATCCGTGGTGAAATCAACTCAGAGATCGAAGAGAATGGTATAGAACGGAGCAGTATCAAGATATTGGCGGCACTCACCAGACTCAGGCAGATCTGCTGCCATCCGTCCACCTTCCTAGAGAACTATCAGGGGGGCAGCGGTAAGCTGGAGTTATTGATGGAGGTCATTCCGGATGCCATTGCGAACGAGCACCGGGTTCTGGTATTCTCACAATTTACCTCGATGCTACGGATTATCGAAAATGAACTGAAGGATATGAGTATTCCCTACTTCTACCTGGAGGGAAGTACCCCGACTGAGGATCGCAATGACTATGTGAAACGGTTCAATGCAGGCGAGGGGAAGGTATTCCTGATCTCCTTAAAGGCAGGAGGAACCGGACTTAATCTGACCGGAGCCGATACCGTGATTCATTATGATCCCTGGTGGAATCCCGCCGTGGAGGAACAGGCTACCGACCGCGTCTACCGGATCGGACAGCAGAATAAGGTCCATGTCATGAAGCTGATTACCAAGGGAACGATTGAGGAGAAGATCTTTAAGCTTCAGAGAAAGAAGAAGGAGCTTTCGGACTCCATTATCAGCTCGAAGGAGGTATTTATCAATACTCTGTCGAGAGAAGAGTTGGAGGAATTATTTACTCCGATGTAATCCGAAGGATGAGGCTAATCCTAAAGATGATATACTCTAAATGAATCGTAGTTAAGCAAGAGGAGCGGGGAAGCCGTTTGTCATGCGAATATAGAAAGCCCGGACTGTAAAATAACTAACAGTCCGGGCTTTCTTAGGCAGTAAAGGATTTAAAACAATTTGTTATCACTGAAATTTCTTTGCATTGCTACGCGGATGATCTGGCTGAAGCTTACAGCAAGGGCTATCTTAATTAGGTCAAACAGTACAAAGGGGTATACGCACAATGTAAGTGCTTTCTGTAATCCGGAGCCGGTGCTGACAGAGAACCACAGGGCTCCAAACAGATAGCAAACCAATAAGGAAATCACCATTCCGACAGCCAGGGCTGCGATTTTCCATTTCTTTGCGTAGCGGTAGCATAGGGCAGTAACAAAAGCCATAACCGGGTAAGCCATAATAAAGCCACCGGTTACACCTGTCAGAATGTGAAATCCACCCTTCATTCCGGCAAACACCGGAAGGCCGAAGGCCCCCAGCAGGACATAGGAAATCACCGACAGTAAGGCATATCTGGGGGGCAGGAGAGCACCAATCAGATAGATCGCAAAGAGTGACAGGGTAAAGGGGATCGGCTGAATCGGGATTGAAATCTGCGCCAGGACACAAAGGAGTGCCGTGAACATGCCGGTTACGACCAGGCCTGTAATGCTGATGAATTGTTTCTGTGTTGTCTTAGCAGGAAGCTGTTCCATGATTTATTTATCTTCAGGAGCATAGAGTATAAGGCTCCTGTTTCCTTTCTTTCATTCTAGTGGATTTGGTTATTGGCAGTTATGCCGTGCATAAGGAAGGTTGTAGCTGTTATAAGTTCTAATGAGAAGGAATATATGAAGGTATAAGCGGAATTTATCCCTTCAGCGGCCGGATGCTTACCTCACCTGAGGAAAGCGTCTCTTGGGTACCATCCTCATACTCCACGATCAACCTAGCCTGATCATCAATAGCAATGGCTTTCGCAGGCCGGCTCTCTTTTCCCTTCAGAACCAAAATGTTCTTGCCGATGATAATCTGCCGTTTCCGATATTCCAGCAGATATTTCCGGTCTGTCAGGGTATCCATACATTCGGCCATCTGATTTAGGATCTCTGCCGCTAGAAGAGAAGTAATCGGCTGATCCTCCGGCTTACTGGTGAACAATGAGCCTGCAATTCCTTGGATGGAATCCGGAAAATCAGCGGTGGAGACATTCACTCCGATTCCTACGACCGCATATTCCAGGCCTCCGTTCTCAAAGTCTATGGAAGCCTCGGTAAGGATACCGCAGACCTTTCTCCCCTCCACGAAGATATCATTGACCCATTTAATGCCGGCCTTGACTCCTGCCGTCTTCTCGATTGCTTTGGCTACCGCAACGGCTGTCCCGGTAGTGATCAGCAGGGAATCCTCAAGATTAAGCTTTGGTCGTAGAATCAGGGAGAGATAAATTCCTGTGGAACCGGGAGAGTAGAAGCTTCTTCCCAGTCGTCCTCTACCTTCGGTCTGTTCGCTGGCAATGATTACAGTGCCCTCCTTAGCCCCTTCCGCAGCCAATGCCTTCGCCAGAGTATTGGTCGAGGTGACGCATTGACGTACATCGAGAATAAAGCCGGTTGCTTTGCCCTTCAAATAGGGGCGTATGCTCTCGGTAGATAGGATATCATTTTGAGACAGCAGACAATACCCCCTGTTCGTAGCAGCGGATATCCGGTAGCCGTCCTTCTGCAGTGCCTTCACTGCTTTCCAGACGGAGCTGCGGGTGACAAAAAGGCTTTCGGCTAGCTTGGCACCACTGACGCTGTTACCACGGTTCGCCTCCAATATTTTTAATACCTGATGCTTTAATTCCATAGGAACGGATCCTTTCCTATCTGTATGATGTATCAGTATAGCAGAACCGGATTTATTGTCAACCGATTACATGTAAAGAGTCGACAATTATAAGAATAAAACCGGTAAGTAGCCTTTCATCAAAGAAGGAACCGATAGTCCTTCTCATCACGATAAAAAACCTGTTTTCATGACCCGATAGGGTGATGAAAACAGGTTCTGTCAACTGCGCTATGATATTAAGTGAATTCTATACTTCTACAGTATCAAAATTAGCACTATAGAAATCCTCAATCAGGCGATCCAGATAATCGGCGTTCTGACCGGGGAAAGCCTCAGACAACTTCTCCTTGATCGTATCAGTAACACGGATGTAGTTTAATTCCGCCGAAATTGTTTCGTCGTTCAGGGACTCCAGATATTCAGAGGTTACATTGGAACTAAGCCATTCATTGATCTGATCCGTCATTTTCTTCTCATCATCGATCTCATGCTGTAGCTCCTTCGCTTTTTTCTGAGTGGTAACACCAACAGCGATAAAGAACAGGAAGAGAGCACCCATGACGATAGTCGGTAATGTTCCATTCAGGAAGGAGAGAACACCGGCAACATTAAGAATGACGAAAAGAAGACCGATCAAACCAAGGCCCAGAAATACACCGACTGTAGCGGTATAGTCCTTATATTTCTCCGCTTTCAGAACATAGGTACCCGGTAAGTGATTCTCGACTTCTTCCTCCGTGACTTCTTCCTCGGCAGGAGCCTTCTCGTTCCAAGAATCACGGTAGAGAGCACTGCCTTCCTTCAGTATCTCTGAAGCCTGAAGCATGAGGTCTGCTTCCGATTCCTCGGAATCAGCTTCTTCCGTATTGGCTGCTTCCGTATCGTCCTCCACGGGTTCGGATTTTTCTTCTGATTCTTCGGTTTCGTCTTTCGTCAGTTCATTTTCATGCCTCTCACGTTCAACGAAGTAAAATGCCTGATACAGCTTCTGGGCAGCCTTACGCTTCTCAGAAGGTACAAATACAATATAGACCCCAAGCTCATCACTGTAGCGGATGACTGACTTTAAGTCTGAATAAGCAAAATACTTAACAAGCTTCTCAGCGATGTTCTTCG
>JAEZHX010000080.1 GCA_023436765.1 Bacillota bacterium | reverse complement strand
TCAAAGACCCTGCCATAACCCCCTGTTATTATCAGCTTTCATCACCAGTCTTCCGAGACTATGCTCTGGTTCGTCGCCCAGGTATCATCCTATCAGATGCCGCCAATATTCTCCAGGATAGTATGCGAAATATGTTTAGAACATTATAATGAAATATGTTGAATAAATATATCATTATCAATTGCACTACTACAACATTATCTTTTATATCAGAACAAGCCACCGGCTTCACTTAGCCTGTGGCTTGTTCTGGCCCTATCAGGCCCCTATGCACATTTTTTACATTAGTTTAGGTCAATCACCCGGTCTTCCGCCAATAATGGTTTTGCCCTTTACGTTATCCCAGACAAATTCCTCATCCTTGTCTTTGGATACCAGGAAGTTACCTGCTCGTTGGGTCAGCTGTGCGAAGTTGATGACATAGTCCTCAGCACCCTGGTTATATACATAGATCGATGCTTCAGCACCCATGAAACCGATATCGCAGTCTCCACTGAGTACGGCCGTCATTGTCTTATCAGCTCCGAGTCCATTTACCAGATTGACCTTAAGCCCTTCCTCCTCGAAGTATCCTTTCTCAAATGCCACATACATCGGGGCATAGAAGATCGAATGAGCAACTTCATTCAACGTAATTTCAGTAAGTCCGTCCTTACTCTTGCAGCCGGCTAAAAGCGTAGCTGCCATCGTAATTACAGCAAGTATGCTGATCAATTTTCGTTTCATTGATGCCCTCCCAGAATAAATATACTACCTCTACTAATATATCTTTTCCGGTGTTGGTTGTGCCTGTATAACCGGATAAATCCTTCGCTATTTCTGATTCTCCATCCTACATTGGCAGGAAAATCACCTTCCCCGGTTATCTCCGGATATGGTTACACAGATTATTTCTTATATTTGATGCCGCATCTGGAAATAATTATTTTTATTACATAAATATCTATAAAGTAACAGAAACACCCTCTCATATTCCAATTCTCCCTGCTAATCCTAATTGAATAGGAAAGGCAGTGAGAAAATGAGAGACTACAGACAATCACGGAAATACACCATGAAAAAGCTTCTCAAAATCTTTCTGGCGGCGCTGCTGCTCTTTAGCTTTGTCTCCATGACAGGAATCCTGTTTGTTTTTCAAACCTTCTTTGCCAGGTTTGATAAAAAAACCGGATATCTAACCTACGAGGATGTGGAGGAACAGTATGACAGAACTGTATTTACATTTCTCTCAGGTAAAAACAATTTGAAGGGCTATCTCTACGGAGAAGCAAATAACCAAGGATTGGTCGTGCTTGTACATGGTCTCGGAGGCGGTGCTGAGAGCTATCTGGCTGAGACCCTTTACTTTGTAGATCAGGGCTGGAAGGTCTTCGCCTTCGACTGTACCGGCAGCTTCGGCAGTGAAGGAAGCGGCATCGGCGGACTCTCCCAGGCACTCTTGGATCTCAGGGCAGCCCTGGACTATATCAGGAAGGACAGTGCTTTAAAGGAACTTCCTCTGATGCTCTATGGCCACAGTATGGGAGGTTATGCCGTAACCTCTGTCCTGAACTATGATTATGATATTGCTGCTGTTGTTAGTGTATCCGGATTTAATACACCCCTGGATGCCATGGTCGAGAGATCCAGCCAGTATATCGGAATACTGGCCTATCTGGAATATCCCTTCCTCTGGGGCTACCAGGCCTTGATGTACGGTAGTACTGCCTTTGTGCAAGCCATCGACGGTATTAACCGCTCCGATACGCCGGTTATGATCATTCACGGAGAAAAGGATCGTTCCGTCACCTATGACGGGTCGGGAATTATAGCCTATCGCGATAAAATAAAAAATCCCAATGTTGTCTATAAAACCTGTTGGATCCGCTTCAGAAATGACCATAAGAATCTGAATGTCTCTGAAGATGCTTATCTTTATCGTAAGGAAGTGAAGGAAGGCTATAAAGCTCTCTCGCTCAAATACCATAATAAAGTTCCCAGAGAGGTCCAGTCAGGATATGATCAGACGATCGATGCTCTTAGGGCAAGTAAATTGGACACGGCGTTTATGGAGAATATGAACGAGTTCTTTGAAAGCAATCTTAATAAAGGATATGTCAACCGTACGGAATAAAATAAATTTCAGATCATGAAAAGAACACAAAAAAGACCTCCAATCGTTAGATTTTGATAGGCACCCGGTTTTCTGGACAAACCAGTAAGAGGGGACATATCATTATGGTCTAACTTTTGGAGGTCGGTTCCTTATGTCTGCTCAGAATACTTTTCTTATGATCACTTTATCTCTTGCCCAGAACTACGCTCAGATCCCTCTCGGTGTACACACCCCGTTCGAGAACACTGATTTTGAGGCTGATGGTCTCGCCTGCTTTACAGTAGGAAATGGCATTGACCAGATCCTCAATTGTTTCAATCTTAAGTCTGTTCACACCTACGATGATATGACCGGTCTTTAATCCTGCCTCTTCGGCAGGGGAACCATCGATGACATCATTGATATAAACGCCGATCGGCATATTGAACTGACGGGAAAAGGCTTCCGTTATTTCCTGTGCTGACTCCAGATTCACACCCAGATAGCCAACCTCTTCCTCATTGAGCAGCTCTCTCTTCATTAACTGTTCGATGATGGGTACAGCGTCGGTAATCGGAATGGCATACCCCATACCTTCCACTTCATAGGAAGCATATTTGATGGAATTCATACCGATGACTTCTCCAACTGAATTAATTAAGGCGCCTCCGCTGTTACCGGGATTAATTGCCGCATCGGTTTGGATCAGGTCCATGGATACACCGTCGATATTTACCTTGCGGTTAACCGCACTGACATAGCCTACGGTTACGGACTGGCCGTAGCCAAGTGCATTTCCGATTGCAATTACCATTTCACCTGACTTAACCAGGTCAGAATCTCCAAGACTAGCTACCCTTATGGCCTTCAGGGTCTCATCGGTCAAGTCCTTCAAAGAGACCTCTAAAACTGCGATATCCGCTCTGGCATCCGCCCCTCTGACGGTAGCAGCTGCTGTCTTCTCATCTGAAAATACGATTTCAACAGAATCCGCAGAAGCTATTACGTGATTATTCGTTAAAATCAGGAGGGAATCATCATTCTGCCCGATAATAATACCGGAACCACTACCCTGATAGGGTTCATCAAATCTTCTTCCGGTAAAGAAATCATAGTTGGTAATCGTAGCCGAAGAATTGATTGCTACGATGGAAGGCATTACCTTGTCTACGATATCGGATACATCGGATACGATTCCATCCGGCTCCCCCGAAGTCTGAACCACTGTGGGCTCCTTATCTGTAACATCAGCCGGTACAACAGTGACCTCTTTATTCTCTCCTACCCCTGTATCCTGCTGTTCAACCGCATCCTTTTGATCCGGCCTTGTAAAATAATCATAACCCGAGGCTCCTGCCCCTACCAGAACTCCAAAGACCAAAGCGGCTGCTGTGAATTTGACAAACTTAAAAAACCACTTCTTTCCGGGCCTTTTCTTTTTCTGCCTGGGCTGAGGCGCAGGTGTAGGATAATTCGGATTATATCCGGTATTACCGCTGTAGGAGCTATCTATGAAATTATACTGTCTTTGAGTATCCGGATATCGGGTGTTATTCTGGTCCGAATTGCTGTAGCCGTTGTTTTGCTGATTGACACTATTATAGTTATTTTCGTCCATAACAACTCTCCTTTCAAGAATTCTTCCTGTTATTTTCTATCTGTTAAAAGCATTCTATCAGGAAATTATGTTCACTTTGTGATTAGTTCTTGAACATAATATGAAAATTTATGATCTCACTGGCAGAAAGCTTCCCAGAATCTTCATTTCCAAAGCCTCGAGTTCAATACAATGGAGGGCATTCTTAACTGCCGGATTCTCCAGGCTGCCCTCAATATCTACGAAGAACCTATACTCAAAGGCTTTTCCTGCGATCGGCCTAGACTCAATCCTGGTCATATTGATCTTATTATAAATAAAATGTGATAGCATGTGGTACAGGGAACCACTCTTATGCGGAAGAGCGAAGCATAGGCTGGTACGCTCGGCGCCCTTATAATAAATCCTTCGGTTTGAAATGATAATAAACCTGGTGGAGTTTGTCTCATCATTATGGATGGCGGCTTGAAGAAGCTGAAGCCCCAAATGCTCTCCTGCCCTGCGGCTGGCGATTGCTGCCTGTGTCAGGTCCCCTTCTTCAAGAATTCTTCTTGCACAGCCTGCGGTACTGCCGAACTCTTCCCTCTCCATTCCCGGATGATTATTCAAGAAACCCGAGCATTGGAGGAGTCCCTGACGGTGAGAGTATACCCTTTTAATATCTGACAGCTTAGCGCCGGGTAGTCCCCAGAGATGATGCTCTATCTTGATCACATGTTCCCCAATAATGACATTATCGTATTCCGCCAGTAGATCAAAGATATCGGATAGGGTTCCTGTGGAGGAATTCTCTAAGGGAAGGACACCATAATCTGCCCTGCCTTCCTTCACTGTCTGCATGATTTCACCGAAGGTACTGGCTGGGATACCGTTCACATCCTTCTGAAAATATTCCAGCATGGCCTGCTCTGTGTAGGAGCCCTTCTCGCCGAAGAACACTACCTTCGTATCCTGATCAGCCTCAAACCGGTCAACAGAAGTAAAGCCCAGATGAAAGGATTGATCGAGCAGTGCATATTGCTTCCTGCGGCTCATGGATATGATCTGTGTAAACAAGTCCACCACCGCTGTCTGATTCTCTTCGTCCTTAGCCAGAGCTTTCAGCTCCTTAAGCTTAGCCTCTTCCCTGGCAGGATCAAAAACCGGCATACCGGTGTGTTTCTTATAGTCTGCTACCTCAGAAGCCAGCTGCATCCGGTATTCAAAAAGCTCCAGAAGCTTTCTGTCTACTTCATCGATCTTCTTCCTGCTATCCTGTAAATCCACCATCTGTTTTCCTCCGCTCCGTTGATCTTTATGAAACCCGCAGATCTCTTAATCACTAAGTTTAAGCCTCATTATACTATTAACCGACCCGGTATGCAACCTTATCTGCTTATTGCATATTTGCTCATGTCGATATATAATGAATTAGGACAAATTGTTAATCTTTTAGACTCCGGAGGTACTTATGATGGCATCGATTAAGAAGGTACTGATTATATTAGTGATAGTTACCGTCATTGCGATTGCTTGGGTATTTGTCTATTCCCAGGGCAGAACTTATTTTAATGAGGAGGAAGAGGTCGGTAACACTGCCGGTAATATCTTCAACGGCGGACTATTCTGTGAACAGGATGGAAAGATCTACTTCAGTAATGATAATGATGATGGTGCTCTCTATGTCATGAATTCCGATTGTACGAACATTAAAAAGGTTCATTATGATAAAGCCGTATATATCAATGCAGATGAAAATTATCTCTATTATCTGCGTGCAAATGATACCAGAGAGAATAATTCCGGCAGTTTACTGATGTTCAATAATACCGGCATGTACCGGCTGAATCATAACGGGAATAACCTGAAGATCATCTCTTACAATCCCGGCAGTTATCTGTCCCTATATGGAAATTTCGTATATTATCAGAATTATGATGTAAACAGCGGATTATTCCTATACCGCAAGAAGATCGATACTTCCATGGAGAGATTGCTTCTGGAGGACGCGGTAATTCCTTCTTACGTAGCAAATAATAAGCTTTATTATGCTGGGTTTACGAAGAATCACAATATCAATGCTCTGGATCTGTCCAGCTTTGTAACCAGCACCTATATTGAAGGGAATTTTGCTTATCCCATCTTCCGTGATGATTATATCTATTATCTCGACCTGGATAACAATTATTCGGTGAACCGGATGAAGCTCGATGGTTCAGAACGAACCGTACTGGTGGATCAACTCTGTTCTACCTATAACATCACGAATTCCGGCAAGTATCTCTATTATCAGGTGGATGAAGAGGGTAACAGCGGAATCGGACGCCTGAATCTGAAGACAATGGAGCAGGAAACCCTGTTGGAGGGTTATTATAAACAAATTCATGTTACTGACAATTATGTGTTTTTCAAAGACTTTGATAACACCCATACCTATGTCCTGTCAGCGGATGGCAGCTCGAAGCTTGGAACCTTCGATCCTCCGGATCTGGACGAGGAGGAATAAACCGAACATAGTTTTCCTACTATAAGAAACATAAAACCCTGGAATAAAGAGTGATTGATTCATTCAATCCCCTATGATACCAGGGTTTTCTATTCTCTATCATTGAGCTTTCCCAACTTCAGTGATACACTTTATACTTCTGTCTTAGCTGTTTGATTAATTTCACCTGTCCCAGCTCTTCGTCCGCTTTTCCTGTTCTATTATGCTTGATATGTCTTGCGTCATTTACAACTTGTGATACAACTGCTGAATGGTCTCTCCGAGTACCGGATGCCGTAGCCAGGGTGCTATCTCTGCCATCGGTTCCAACACAAATTCACGATTAGCCAGTTCCTTATGGGGAATGGTCAGCTCCTTCGTCTGTATGATCTCCTCATCATAGAACAGGATATCCAGATCAATGGTTCGCGGTCCCCAGTGAACGATTCTTTCCCTCTTTAGGGCTCTCTCGATGGAGCTAATCAGCTCCAGAAGCTCCGGAGGTGATTTTAGTGTAGTGAGAAAGACTGCACCATTCAGGAAGTCATCCTGTTCCACTCCTCCGACCGGTTTAGTCACACGGAAGGATGAGACCTGCCGGACTTGACATTCCTGGTCCTCTTCGAGCAAGCGTATCGCTTCCTTCAGGTTCGCTTCCTTATCTCCCAGATTGGACCCGATTCCTAAGTAGACCTTGTGCCATCCTCTCTCAACCACTACAGAAACCGTATCAAGAGTCATCAGAATGGGAGCCCAGGGCTTCTTAATCTCCAGCCTAAGCTTTTCGATTCGTTGATAGGTATGGAGCAGATGCTTTGCCAGCCGTTCCGCCGATGTCTCAATCAGTTTAAAGGTATGATCCTTTAAGAACGCATCAATCTCTCTGCAGACAGAGGCATAATTAATGGATTTGTTGATGTCGTCCTCCTTCACCGCACCGGTGATATCCGTATAGAGCTCTGCTGAGACTAAGAACTTCTGTCCCAGGGCATTCTCCTCTTTCAAGACTCCATGGTATGCAAAAACTTCTAAGTTTGATATGGTAATGCGGTCCATGTACTCATCTCCCATCCTAGGTTACTTCTGTTATTTATGCTGCAGTTCCTTGCTTCTTAATAAGGCTTCCGTCATACGAATCGCCCGGAGGTTCTCCTTCACATCATGGACACGGATAAACTGGCAGCCCTTCATGACAGCCATGACCGAGGTTGCTATCGTACCGGACAGCCGGTTCTCTACCGTTTCCTTCAGTGTTAGTCCGATCACGGATTTGCGGGAGGCTCCTAGTAAAACAGGAAAACCGATTTCCTGCAGCTCCTCCAGATGGTTGATCAGGTACAGATTCATTTCATAGGTTTTGGCAAAACCAATCCCCGGATCCAGAATGATCTTGTCCTTACTGATTCCGGCGTTCTCCGCAATTACGAGGCTTTCCTTCAGATCCTGATGAAAATCCTCCCTGAAATCAGTATAATCGATTGCTTTGCGATTATGCATCAGACATACTGTTGCTTCTTGTTCCTTTACGATGCGGGCCATCTCCGGGTCATATTTCAGGCCCCAGATATCATTGATCAGATCTGCTCCTGCCTCACAGGCTGCCTGAGCTACCTTGCTTTTATAGGTATCTATGGAAATCGGGATGTCAAATTCCTTTCGAATCGCATCTATCACCGGTATCACCCTGGCAATCTCTTCTTCCTCAGAAATCATTGTATAATTCGGTCTGGTGGACTCACCGCCAACATCAATGATATCTGCCCCTTCTTCAATCAGGAGACTGACATGGCGAAGGGCTTCCTCTCTACGGTTGTGTTTCCCTCCGTCGGAGAAGGAATCCGGGGTTACATTTAAGATCCCCATCAGATAAGTCCTCTCGCCGATCGGAAATTCCCTGTTGCCGATTCTCATCCTTTGAACCATTCCATCCCACCTTCGTCTTTCATACAATCAAAATCCATTGGATTTAT
>JAEZHX010000079.1 GCA_023436765.1 Bacillota bacterium | reverse complement strand
TTAAGAGGAGAATGGGTCGCAGTGAATACACCCGCCAGGAGGATACCCAGTCATGGGACGGATCTGTTCGGTCAGAGATATGCTTATGATTTTCTGAAGCTTAAGGGAAAGAAGCCGTTCAAGGCTTCTGCCCTAAGGTACAGCCTGATTGGAATACCGATTAAGAGCTGTTACTGCTGGAGAGAGGATATACATGCTTGTCTGGAGGGGGAAGTGGTCGAGGCCATAGATGGTTTGAAGGAGCCCAGACGTTTACATCCGCTGGCCGATTACCTGAAGGTGTTAAGCAGGTCTGCCCGCATCAGCAAGCAGCTGTCCCAACCTTCAGAAAATGTTTTTAAGTCCCACGCAATTGCGGGTAATTATATCATATTAAAGCACGATGGTTTCTTTAGCTTTTATGCCCACCTGCATCCGGGAACTGTTGCGGTAAAGCTTGGGCAGAGAGTGAAGGAAGGAGATTATCTCGGGAAGGTTGGCCATACCGGTAACTCCACCTCACCGCATCTGCATTTTCATCTGATGGATTCAATAAATCCGATGCAGGCGAAGGGAATTCCATGCTCCTTTCGGGAGCTGGAGGTTCAGAGGTCCGATGGTTGGAGGAAGGTGACAGGTGCCATACCGGAATATAATACGGTATTCAGAATTTGATACCACCTAAATCATACAATAGATGACATAAGATTATGGATATGGAGACAAGATAAGAGGGATTTCAGCTTGGCAGACCTGGCTGAAACCCCTCTTTATACATGATGACATTAAGCTTAGCTACTCTGTACTAAGCAGTAAGACTGTCTATAAAATACCTGGCAGCATCGGAAATCGGTATGTCATTATTATAAGCGGCTACGAGCATTCTGGAGGGAATCTCCTGGGTGGTAGGAATGATAGCCAGATCATCCTGCTCCTTGATGCAGAAATCCGGGATGAAGGCAATTCCGAGTCCTATCTTTGCCAGGTCAATCAGAAGGTCGTTACTGTTCAGTTCTATCGCAGGGACCAGATCCAGTGAATGCTCCAGGAAGAGATTGTGCAGATAAATTGCGGTAGTGGAACGCTTCTCCAGCATAAGAATCGGATACTGCTGGAGCTCTTCTAGGGTAACCGGATGATCTGTCAGTGGAAATGCTTCCTGATTGGCGATGAATACATCGTGGAATTCCTTTACGGGAATAATCTGCATCATATTATTCAATGCCGGATTTGGGGAATTTGTGACGATCACATCTACCTCATTTCTCTCCAGAAGCTTTGCACATTGGAGTGAGGTTCCATTGGTAACCTTAATATGAATATTCGGATATTTCGCATGAAACTGATTTAAGAATGGGACTAGGTAATAGCGACAGATCGTATCACTGGCTCCGATTCTCAGCTGGATACCGCTTTTAGGATCCGCGCAGAGCTGATTCTCTCCCCTGCTGATCAGATTGATGGCAGGTTCGATATGCTTCAGCAACAGTTCGCCCTCTTTGGTAAGGGCTACCCGCTTCGTGCTTCGTATAAAAAGGGTCTGATTCAGGCGTTTTTCCAGAGTTTTAATGGACTGGCTTACAGCTGACTGGGAGATGAACAATGTGTCGGCGGCGTCCGAGAAGCTAAGGCTTTTTGCCACATGATAAAACACCTTATACAATTCATAATTGATATCCATAATATACCTCCCGGTGTGCTTTTTATCGGTGTAGTAGTTGATTTCCAGCTTGTGCAGGCAGCAGGAAATATATTAGACAGCCTAATAAAAAGATTTACATATATTAATTATGATTATAAGACATGTTATGATATAATGCAAGAAAATGATAGGAAAATCAGATCTTCTTAAGCGGATAAGGAGCAGGAATATATGAGCAAAGTCAGACGAATTTATGTAGAGAAAAAAGTACCCTATGCTGTCAGAGCCAAGGAGCTGAAAACTGAACTCAGAAGTTATCTCGGTATGAAGGGCCTTCAGGCTGTAAGGGTCCTGATCCGTTATGATATAGAAAATCTTAGTGAAGATACTTATAAGAAAGCACTCGGCACCGTCTTTTCGGAGCCACCGGTGGATATTCTGATGGAGGAGAACTTTCCTAATGAAGAGGGAGATAAGGTGTTCTCAGTGGAATACCTTCCGGGACAGTTTGACCAGAGAGCTGATTCTGCAGAGCAATGCGTGAAGCTGCTGAACGAAGCCGAGACTCCGGTGATTCGCTCGGCTACCACCTATATCCTCTCCGGAGATATTACAGAGGAGGAATTCGAAAGAATAAAATCCTATTGCATCAATCCGGTGGATTCCAGGGAAACCGATGAAGTGAAACCGAGGACTCTGATGGCAGAATATGAGGAGCCCGGTGATGTGGCAGTATTGGATGGCTTCAAGGATATGGGCAGGGATGCACTTCATCAGCTATATACCTCTTTAAATCTGGCGATGACCTTCGAGGATTTTAACCATATTCAGAATTATTTCCATACAGAAGAGGGACGGGATCCTTCCATGACGGAGATTCGGGTCCTGGATACCTACTGGTCCGATCATTGCCGCCATACAACCTTCTTAACCGAGCTCAAGGAGATCCGGTTTGAAGAGGGGTATTATAGGGAACCGATTCAGGCAGCTTATCAAAGCTATTTGAAGGAACGGGAGAGACTGTACAAGGGGAGGGAGGATAAATATATCTCCCTGATGGACATTGCTCTTCTGGCCATGAAGAAACTACGTGCCGACGGTAAGCTCGAGGATATGGAAGTATCCGATGAAATCAATGCCTGCTCCATCATTGTTCCTGTAGAAGTAGACGATAAGACAGAGGAATGGCTGGTATTCTTTAAAAATGAAACCCACAACCACCCGACGGAGATTGAACCCTTCGGCGGTGCAGCAACCTGTCTGGGTGGTGCGATCCGTGATCCTCTATCCGGCAGAGGCTATGTCTATCAGGCAATGAGAGTGACCGGTGCAGCCGACCCCACGGTATCTGTAAAGGATACTCTGAAGGGTAAGCTTGCACAGAGAAAGATCTGTACCGGTGCGGCAGCAGGATACTCTTCCTATGGCAATCAGATTGGTCTGGCAACGGGTCTTGTGGATGAGGTGTACCATCCCGGCTATGTGGCAAAGAGACTGGAGATCGGTGCGGTCATGGGTGCTGCTCCGAGGAAGAATGTAATAAGAGAGAACGCTGATCCCGGAGATATTATCATTTTACTTGGTGGAAGGACCGGACGGGATGGACTTGGCGGAGCAACCGGCTCTTCTAAAATCCATACCACGGAATCAATTGAGACCTGCGGTGCAGAGGTTCAGAAGGGAAATGCTCCTACGGAGCGTAAGCTTCAACGTCTATTCCGCAGGGAAGAGGTAAGCAGGTTAATCAAAAAATGCAATGACTTCGGAGCAGGCGGCGTATCCGTGGCCATCGGAGAGCTGGCTGCAGGATTACACATCAATCTGGACCAGGTGCCGAAGAAATATGCGGGACTTGACGGTACAGAGCTTGCCATCTCCGAATCCCAGGAGAGAATGGCAGTGGTGGTAGACCCGAAGGATGCAGATAGAATGTTATCCTTTGCAGGAGAAGAGAATCTGGAAGCAGTGATTGTTGCTGAGGTTACGAAGGCTCCGAGGCTTGTAATGGAATGGAGGGGCAGGGAGATCGTCAATCTGTCCAGAGCCTTCCTTGATACGAACGGTGCCCATCAGGAAGCAGCAGCGGTTATTCAGATTCCTTTGAAAGAAGAGAATTATCTTACGAAGGGTGCCAATGGTTTAGCAGAAGATAAGACAGATGTTAAGGATAAATGGTTGAACAATCTATCGGCCTTAAATGTATGTTCCAAGAAGGGCCTGGTTGAAATGTTTGACAGCTCCATCGGGGCCTCCACAGTGACCATGCCCTATGGCGGTAAATATCAGCTGTCTCCGATCCAGACCATGGTAGCGAAGCTTCCGGTCCTGAACGGAGAGTGTGATACGGTATCCATGATGAGCTATGGCTTTGATCCCTACCTTTCCAGCTGGTCTCCATTTCATGGCTCCGTTTATGCCGTACTATCCTCGGTTGCGAAGATTGTGGCAGCAGGTGGTGACCATACGAAGATTCGTTTTACCTTCCAGGAGTTTTTCCGTAGGCTCGGAAATGATCCTAAGCGTTGGGGAGAACCGCTGGTGGCTTTGTTAGGTGCCTATGATGCACAGATCAAGCTCGGACTCCCTTCCATCGGAGGCAAGGACAGTATGTCTGGAACCTTCAATGATATCGATGTTCCGCCGACTCTGGTATCCTTTGCCGTGGATCTCGCACGGGCAGGAGAAATCGTAACTACAGAGCTGAAAAAAGCAGGGAATATCCTGGTAGAATTTAAGGTCAGAAGAGATTCCTTTGACCTGCCCGACTATGAGCAGGTAGGCTCCTTATATAGCAGAATTACCCGTCTGATGAAGGACGGTAAGATTGCATCCGCTTATGCGGTTGGCTTTGGCGGTATAGCGGAAGCGTTAAGTAAGATGGCCTTCGGAAATAAGTTAGGCATGAAGCTGTCCGATCAATTGACAGAGCAGGAATTATTCCTACCCGGCTACGGTAATCTGGTAGCCGAGATGACAGAAGAGAATTGGAAGGCTTTAATGGCTGGAGGTATGACTGCAGGAGTTAACATAAACGTAAGCTTAAAGGACAGCACCTTTACTGAAGAGGAGATCCACTTCCTTGGAATGATTACGGACACAGCCTCCATCTGCTATCAGAATACTGTTATAGAACTTGATGAGGCACTTGCCTCCTGGACCGGAACACTGGAGAAGGTGTATCCTACCAGACCGCAGACGGAAGAGCTTAAGCTGGAGACGAAGCTCTTTGATGCAAATAAAATCTATACTGCAAGGAATAAGGTGGTGAAGCCGAGGGTGTTCATCCCCGTATTTCCAGGCACAAATTGTGAATATGACTCATGGAAGGCATTTCAGGATGCCGGAGCAGAAGTAAATACGATAGTTTTCCGAAATTTGACGGCCGAGAACATTCGGGAATCTGTGGAGGCCTTTGCAGGAGGCGTGAGGGGGGCACAGATTCTCATGTTCCCCGGTGGATTTTCCGCCGGTGACGAGCCCGATGGTTCAGGTAAATTTATAGCGACAGCATTTCGAAATGAGAAGATGAAGGAAGCAGTCAGTGAACTATTAAATCAAAGGGATGGTTTGGCATTGGGAATCTGTAATGGTTTCCAGGCATTGATCAAGCTGGGACTCGTTCCTTACGGTGAGATCACTCCCCAGAAGGAGGATTCCCCTACCCTGATTACCAACAGCATCGGAAGACATGTATCCAAAACGGTCTATACGAAGGTGGTAACGAATAAATCCCCCTGGCTGATGAAGGCTGAGCTGGGTGGTGTCTATACCATACCGACCTCTCATGGGGAGGGACGCTTCGTAGCGAATGAGGAATGGATTAAAAAGCTGTATGAGAATGGTCAGGTAGCAACTCAGTATGTGGATCTGTCAGGCAATCCGACCATGGATCCGGACTATAACCCCAACGGTTCCTATTATGCCATTGAAGGTATCACCAGCCCGGACGGCAGGGTTCTCGGCAAGATGACCCACTCCGAGCGACGCGGCGAGCATGTCGCCATCAATATTACCGGTAACCAGAATCAGCTGATTTTTGAATCCGGGGTGTCCTATTTCAGATAATGTGAAGCAATAAATCTGATATTAGGCAGATGAGGAGGAAGCTCGACAGCAAAAAATAACATAAGCAGGTATTTAAAGGCTAATAAATAAAATCAGGGAGGGAAATGAAGAAGCTCCGGAAGATCAGTGTATGACCTGATCGGAGGAAGCTGCTTTATAGTCCCTCCCTTTTCTATCCTTTCTTTCGCTTCTGACAGGTTATTAAAATTCTATCAATTCAATAAAACTTTACTTACGATTTGATTGTCTGATTTGGACCAATTTTCATAGTTTAATGGGAAATAGTTAGAAGCCGATTGGGCATGCTATCTATATCAAGATAAGCCCAAATTCGCAATAGTAAGAATTTCGAAAGACGGAATTCCTAAGCAGAATGGAGATTGATATGAAGAATAAAAGGATTCTTATATTATTTATTATGATGATTTCATTGCTTCTATATGCCTGTGGCAAGAAGGAAGAACAAAACAATGGAAATAAGGAACAAACCAATGGTACCGGGGATAACGGAAATCAACAGCAGCAGGGGACCGGTTCAGCAGAAGATAACAAGGCTACAGAGCAGGTAACAGGAACGAAGGATAACGCTGCAGAGGTTACGATAACCGAACAGGTGCTGTATGAGGAAGGTGGGTTAAAAATCACTGCCACCTCGCTGGATATGAGTGAATTTCTAGGGCCGGAACTCAAGGTCCTAATAGAGAATAATACGGAAAAGGATCTGACCATACAGGCCAGGGATGTTTCTATTAATGACCTGATGATCGAGCCTACCTTCTCCAGTGATGTCGCCGCGGGGAAAAAAGCAAACGATTCTATCGCCTTCTTTAGCACGGATTTGGAGAAAAGTGCGATTGATAAGATTGCTAAGATAGAATTGCGCCTGAATATCTTCACTTCGGATTTTGTAACAGTTGCAGAGACAGATCCCATTGTTATCAATACTTCTGCTAAGGACACCTATGTTCAAACCTATGATGACAGTGGAGATATGTTGTATGAAAAGGATGGGATCAAAATCGTAGATAAGGGACTTGCTTCTGATGAGATATTAGGACCGGAAATCAAGTTATATATCGAGAATAATACGGCAAAGGCAATCACGGTTCAGGTCCAAAATGTATCAGTGAATGGTTTTATGGTAGATCCAATTTTCTCGGCTGACATCGTTCCCGGTAAGAAAATTTATGATGGTATCATGCTTATCGATCTTGAGGAGAATGGAGTAGAGAAAATAAAGGATGTTGAACTGAGCTTTCTCATCTTTCATATGGATACCCTGGATACGATTGATGAATCCGGTCCTATCAAACTAAAATATGAATAAATAAAACTCAGGGCTACCGTAACGGTAGCCCTGAAAAATTTATAGAAACTTGAATTTTGCACATATGATACATATATACAGTAGTCCCGGAGGTTAATTTAGGGTATAATAGGGGAAGAAAATATGGTTATATGATACATAAGTCAAGGAGTCAGGATGCCGGACGTTTTATGGGAGGTCAAGAATGAGGGAACTATTCGGTGAGGAGAGATTATGTATTAAGGGATTATGTACAGGGAGGGAGGACGAAGTAACCCTATTCTCTGCAGTTGAAGGAAGGATGGGCAGGTTATGGGTAGACCATGGGGAAAGGCCCGGCTGTTCTCTGGTAATAACCGGTGACTTCTGTTACCTACTGGGTAATTATAATAAGGATGTTAAGACTGATATTCTTCATATTATTTCAGATTTGTGTTCCGGTAAGATCATTCATGCAGAGGAGCAGTGGGAGCCGGTTCTGTCGGAGTTGGAGAAGAAATTCCCGTCGAGCTTCAGAAGCTTCAGCCGCTACGCACTGGAGGGACGGATGGAATGGTTTGATCCTGAGCTGCTGAGAGGATTTGTTGCAGAAACAGAAACAAATTATCCCGTGGTTAGGATGAATGAAGAGATTAACCGACTGGCCCTGGGGCAAGCATGGACTCAGGACTTTTGTTCAAATTTTAACTCCGTACAGGATTTTATGGAGCATGGGATCGGGTATGTGATTTTACAGGGGGGAGAAATCATCGCCGGAGCCTCCTCCTATACCTATTGTGAAGGTATGATCGAGATAAATGTTGAGACGAAACAGGAATATCGCAAAAAGGGTTTAGCCAAGGCCTGTGCGTCCAAACTCATTCTGGAATGTCTGGACCGTAAGCTCTATCCCCGTTGGGATGCAGCAAATATAGCCTCCGTAGCCCTGGCAGAGAAGCTTGGGTATCGGTTTGACAGAGAGTATGTAGTTTATAGTATATAATTCAGAGATCTGACCTCATAATTCCTCAAAAGAATATTATGCTACAGAAAGGCAGTAGGAAGATTAGAACGGGTGGCGGTCTCTGTGTTACAGCAGAAGAAAAATATACCTAGGAAGAATAGAAAGGAGTAAGATATCTGCGACATTATGATATCCTGAGATATAGTGATATCTAGCGATATGATGATATATAGCGATATCTGGTAAGTTTATGATGGAGACAATCGATTATATTATAAAGACAATTGAAAAAATGGTGAATATTCCAAGCCCCTCAGGTTTCACCAGGGAAGTCATGGCTTTTGTGAAGGCTGAGGCAGAAGGCTTTGGTTATTCCTGTGAATTAAGCCGTAAGGGAGGACTGATCATTTCGGTGAAAGGGCAGGAGGAAGAGACCCTTGGACTTTCCGCCCACGTGGATACCCTCGGCGCCATGGTGCGATCCATCGATAGGGATGGTACACTGAAATTCACCCTGGTCGGCGGCTATACGATCCACAGCATAGAGGGAAGCTATTGCAGCATTCATACGAGGGATGGCAGGGTGTATACCGGAACAATCCTGATTAAGAGTCATTCCATCCATAGCTATGAGGATGCGAAGACCATTGAACGAACGGACAGGAACATGTTGATCAGGATCGACGAAATCGTGGAAAGCAGGGAGGATGTTCTGAAGCTGGGTATCAACAGCGGTGATTATATCAGCTTCGATGCTAAATTCCAATATACAGAGCAGGGTTTCATCAAATCCAGACACCTGGATGATAAGGCGTCCGTTGCAGTACTGCTCGGGCTGTTAAGAGAGCTGTCCGATTCCAGACGGCTTCCGAAGAAGAACCTGAAGCTCCTGATCAGTAATTATGAAGAGGTTGGGTTCGGTGCCAGCTGGGTTCCGAAAGAAATTACTGAGTTTTTGGCGGTGGATATGGGTGTGATCGGAGACGATCTTAATGGTTCCGAATACAAGGTATCCATCTGTGCCAAGGATTCCTCCGGCCCCTATGATTATGAGATGACCAACCGTTTAATTACCCTGGCTAAGGAAAATGGGATTGATTATGTCGTAGATATCTTCCCCTATTACGGCTCGGATGTATCTTCAGCACTCCGCGGCGGTAATGATATCTGCGGAGCCTTGATTGGACAGGGGGTGCATGCCTCCCACGGGATGGAGAGAACCCACCGAAGAGGACTGGAAAATACTTTGAAGCTGCTTAAGGCATATATCCTATAAGCCGAACATACAACATAGAAGTAGGAATGAAGGGACAGAACCTCAACAGGGGAACATCGGTGTCCTTATGATTCGTCAAACATTACAGACCAGAAGCTATCCGAATGATACGAACCATCAAACCATGATGGTTATGTAACAGAAGGGATAGCTTTTCTTTTTTAAGGTTCTAGGAAGAACGATAAGGGATTACGGCGGGCAAAATAGCTTCTCACGTAGATTATATTGAATTGTTTGATACCAATAAAAAATATTTACATTAATATAATATATACCTTGACAGGCGAGGTATATTATGATATTGTGTAGCTAAACAAATAATTACAATAGAAGGAGATGATATATTGTCAATCGCAGCAGATCTGATCAGAGGACATACGGATACAATTATTCTTGCCCAATTGATCGCAGGTGACAGCTATGGATATGAAATTAATAAGGCAATTCAACAGAAGACAGGTGGACGGTATGAGCTGAAGGAGGCAACTCTGTACTCAGCCTTTCGTAGGCTGGAGGAGGCAGGATACATCCTTTCCTATTGGGGAGATGAGACAACCGGGGCACGGAGAAGATATTACAAGATCACAGAAGCAGGAAAAGATAACTATATACAGCTTATGAAGGACTGGAAGATTGCAAAAGCAATGATTGATAGTTTGATTGAATCGGAGGTAGGGAGTAATGGATGAAAGGCTACGTAGGTATGTTGACGGTCTGTTTCAGGATGCACCACAGACCAAAAGTGTTGTAGAATTAAAGGAAGAGATGCTTCAGAACCTGATTGAGAAATATATGGATCTGATTAACGAGGGAAAGAGCGAGGAGGCTGCCTTTAACATTGCTGTCGCCGGGATCGGAGACATCAATGAGCTGGTTAGTGATATGAATAAAGTCAAGAATACTGCTACTTTGGCTGCGAACAAACAGAAATCCGCCATGCTTACATCGATTGCAGTGATGCTCTATATCCTGTCCATCGTGCCGATTCTGATTTTTCTGGGAAACCCGTTCTACTTTTTTAGCGGTATCATCGGTTTTATCATAATTATAACCTTTGCTACCGGAATACTGATATATAACGGTATGACGAAAACGAATTATGAGAAAGTGGAAGATACTATGGTCGAGGAATTTAAGGCATGGAAAACAAACAGGGCTGACCGTAGAACCACCAGATTATCTATTTCAGTGGCCCTGTGGAGTATGATACTGGCACTATACTTTATCATCAGCTTTTCAAGTTATGCATGGCATATTACTTGGATTATCTTTGTAATCGGCATAGCAATTGAAGCATTGATTAATATTTTTACTTCAATCAGAAAGTAATGTGTGAAGTGTGAGGAGAAGACATCCTCACACGGGAAGACCGCGGAGCATCACACAGAGGTGCTCACTCCTTGTTCTTCCGTAATATAAAGATTTATGGAGGTAATATGAATAAATATAAAGTAACTCAAATTGTATGCTGGCTGGTTGTTTTCGTTGTCTTCCTGGGGCTGGCAATCTGGTTCCTATTAGGGAATAATTTCCGTTTCCATCATGTAGTCGGAACAGAGGTTTTAAGCGGACCTTATGAAGAAGAAGGCAGATACCAAATAGAAGTTGCCAAGGTAGACAGTATCGATATTAATTGGACTGCGGGCAGGGTGACGGTGATTCCCTATGACGGTAAAGAGATTCTAATGGTGGAATATGCTCAGCGAAGCCTGGATGAGGATGAGAAACTGATCTATTCCAAGAGCGGTAATACGCTAAATGTAAGCTACAGTGATAAAAAAGGGAGCTGGTCAGATCCCCTGCCCTCCAAGAAGCTGGAGGTAATGCTTCCGGAAGGGCTGGCATCGGACTTAAGTGATGTTACACTGGATAGTGTATCGGCTATCGTAGATGTTAAGAGCCTAAAAGCAGGATATCTTCATATAAAGACAGTATCCGGAGAAGGGTATCTCGCCGACCTCAGCGCTGCTACAGGTGACATTACATCCACCTCGGGAACACTGGAACTGAATAACATCCTTATTCCGAAGTTAACTCTGAAGACTGTATCAGGAGAAATAAAGGGTGAAGGTCTGGAAACTGAGGATGTATCGGCCCATTCCACCTCGGGTTCCGTTATGTTCTCTGATGTAGTAACAAAAAAACTGGATTTCGATACAGTATCCGGTGAGATTTCCTTCCAGGGAAGCTATGAGGAGCTGCTGGCTAACAGTACCTCGGGAACAATTGGTGTTACGGACCGGATAATCCCCACCAATTTCAATATCAAAACTGTATCCGGAGAAGTAAATTTAACGATGCCCTCGTTTGAAGGCTTTCATCTATACAAGAAGACCGTTTCCGGCAGCTTTGACTGCGAAATTCCGGTAACTACTCAGAATGAAAGCAATGCGCCTTATATCATTAAAACAACAAGCGGCGGAATCAATATCAGAAAACTCAGTTAGGAAAAAAGCTTCTATCGGTTGGACGATATCACAATCACTGAGGATCATAAGGTGGAATGAGACAATTCATGATGTACTTCTGCACCGCATTGTAAATGAAATCTTGATTAAGTAGAGGCAGGAAAATATTCACGAATATAAGGTTAATATGAAGATGGCAATGTATTTTCATTATATTTTCAAAATGGGATAATTGTGGTAGTATAAATCTTATAGATAAATCTAGTGAATTGTGGAGGTGAAAATATATGGTGGCATTCTTACGATTAAGAAATATCTAAGTACATGGAACTATGTTAAATAGTTTTATGTACAGGCAAAATACTAAAAAACTATTTAATATAAGGAGATTTTGCAATGATATTTCAAGATAATGTAATCAAAGAATATTTAAAAAATGTTTATTTTATAACCGGAACACCTTGTGCCGGAAAAACAACCATCTCACGAGAGTTGGCTAAACGACACAATTTATTAGTTTATGATATTGATGAGCAGTATCCAAATCATCAAAAAATTTCAAATGCTGCTTTTCAACCGTCAATGAATAAAGTTTTTAAAGATGCTGATGAGTTTTTTGGACGTACTGTAGAGGAATACAAAAAGTGGCTGCTTGATAACACAAGAGAACAATTAGATTTTGTGCTATTGGATTTGATTCGCCTTTCACAAAATCAAACTGTATTGTGTGACTGTCATTTGACAGTGGAAGAAGCTGAAAAATTTACGGAACCATCAAGAATAGTCTTTTTAATAAAAGAACCTTCGAATTTAATTGATGATTACTGTAATCGCCCAGACCATCAGGAATTTAGTGACTTTATCAATAGCACATCTGATACTGAGAAAGCGAAGACGATATGTAATGCAACCTTGAAAAGTCTCAACGAGAAAAAATGTAATGAAATCAAGGGTAGTGGCTATTATTGGCTTGAAAGAACCCCCAAAAGTACAGTCGTTGAAACGGTAGGAAAAGTAGAGCGACACTTTGGATTCGTAAAAAATGAGTTCAGCATGGATGCATTGGAGATAAAAAAAGTAGACAAAGACACGGACTTGGCGGATAAACTAATCTATTTTGTTGAGAATTTTTCCTGGGAAGATGTAAAAAAACATATGGTGGAAATATTACGGGCATGGGTGTTTACTGATTGGGAAACCCCATTTGTAGCAATAGTAAACGGTCAAATTGTAGGAATGGTATCTATCATGAAGACAGATTATTATCCGTTACCTGAAATATATCCATGGGTGTCTAGTGTCTTTGTGTCGGAAGATTATCGTGGATATAGGATTAGTCAAAAGTTAATTGATTTTGCAAATGAATATGCAAAACAATATGGATTTGCAAGAACTTACATTCCGTCGGAGCATATTGGCTTATATGAAAAGTTTGGATACCATTATCTTAAAGATATTACAAATTACGGGGATGGAACAGACCGACTGTATGTTAAAGAATTGAGATAATAAAAAGACATCAATCACTTGTAATTTTACTGCCGAGTGATACAAAAAGAGCCCGTCCATTTTTTCATTAATGGACGGGAATTCTTTTTCTAAATAACAGACTAAATGGCATGGGGAGGACCAGGAGTATTTCGGGTCTTTCTGTGCTGATTTGTGCCCCTGTGATAACCGGACTCACTATGCAATCTTAACATTTTTTTCGTTTATGAATACACCGCTATAACGTTCCAGGCCGAAGCGGTTTACGAACCAGTCACATTTGCACAGGAA
>JAEZHX010000032.1 GCA_023436765.1 Bacillota bacterium | reverse complement strand
ACCGGCATCCTGCTCTGGCTGGAAGCACTGACTGTAGCCGATCCGGCCTCTAGGTTCTGCTGCATATAGTTCGTCACCTTAACAACATAATTCTGAGTCTCTTCAAACGGAGGAATTCCGCCGTATTTCTTCACATTATTCATACCTGCATTGTATGCTGCCAGAGCCAAGCTCGTGTTCCCATCATATTTATCCAACAGCTCTTTGATATACTTCGCACCACCATTGATATTCTGCTCCGGATCGAAGGAATCAGTAACCCCAAGGTACTCTGCTGTTTTTGGCATCAGCTGCATGATACCCTGTGCTCCACTCCGGGAAACGGCGTCTGCTCTAAAATCTGATTCTGCCTTACCGATAGCCTTAAGCAGCTCAACAGGAACATTATATTTTCTAGCTGCTTCACCAAAAATCTGATCCAGATCCTTCTTCTCTTCCAGATAGGAGGAGAAGGATTGGCCGTCCTTATTCTCAGTTTTTCCGGTTTTGATCAGGTTAACATTACCTGCCATAGATTTCGTGATTGCTCTTACTTCTGACATGGTTCCTCCTTTGTTCTTGGCCTGTGATGATACAATCGGTTCTATCGTTTATAACAGCTGTGCTCTTAATTCCTCTCCGTTCTTCATAGATAAATACGCCGGTGCGATATCAAATACGGTCTTGGCGCCGCTTATGCCCTCCTGTCCAAGTCGGTAAGCTGCTCTGGCATAGGCTAGCATTACGTTAGCAGTAAAGTCCGGATTAGAGTCAAGCTTCAGACTGTATTCGATGATATGATTATGCTCAAGGTTTTTACCGGTTCTGCCGCTCTGGATTACAAAGCCTCCGTGAGGCATGGTATTATGCTTTTCCTTTAATTCCTCCAGAGTGATAAAATGAACTGTCGTATCATAATCACTGAAGTAATTGGGCATGGATTTGATCTCCTGCTCAATCCTGCTTAGGTCTGCCCCCGGCTCAGCAACGACATAGCATTCTCTGAGATGCTTGTCCCTGGTAGTAAGTGCAGGAGCCTCTCCATTCCTTACTCTCTCCATTGCTTCTTCTACCGGAATGGTATATTGCTTTGCATCAAGAACGCCCTTCACTCTGCGGATTGCATCGGAATGTCCTTGGCTGACACCCTTACCCCAGAAGGTATAGACTTTTCCCTCCGGAAGGATGGCATCCGCATACAGACGATTGATGGAGAACATACCGGGATCCCAGCCACTGGAAATGATGCAGACTTTACCTGCGGCTTTCGCCTCCTGATCCACCTCTGCATAATACTGAGGTATCTTGGCATGGGTATCGAAGCCATCCACGGTATGGAACAGCTTAGCAAACTGCGGCCCCTGAACAGGAAGATCGCTCATACTTCCTCCACAAAGCAGCATTACATCTATTATATCGGTCATTTTAACAGAATCCTCAATAGTATAGGCTTTCACACCTTCTGTAGCTAGCTTGATTTCAGACGGGTTACGTCTGGTAAATACACCGGCCAGCTCCATATCCTTGTTCTGTCTGATTCCGAGCTCTGCACTTTTTCCTAAATTTCCGTAGCCAACAATTCCTATTCTTATTTTCGACATGAAACGCTCCTCCAACTAGAACTTATCTTTACGTTTTTTTGATTATAGCACAGTTACTTCCAACTTACAAAATATTTTCTGTGAAATCATCCTGATAAAATGTGATTCAGTGATTGATTGAAGAGTCTTGGCAAAGGGCAATTAAGCAAAAAGGTGCGGCTTTTGGCCGCACCTGATCTTTATGATTGTATCAGTGGTTGTACTATGTAAATTACTTCTTAGTTCTCAATCAGCTTTTTCTTCTTCGTCCAGCTCATCATGTTACGAAGCTCTGCTCCGACCTTCTCAAGCTGGTGCTGGGATTCAATCCTTCTCTTCGCATTAAAGTTCGTGCAGCCGATTTGATTCTCTAAGAGCCAGTTACGGGCAAAGGTTCCGTCCTGAATATCGGAAAGTACCTTCCTCATTGCATTCTTCGTATCCTCGGTGATGATCTTCGGTCCGGTGATATAGTCCCCGTACTCAGCGGTATTGGAGATTGAATATCTCATTCCAGCAAAACCACTCTCATTGATCAGATCAACGATCAGCTTCATCTCATGGATACATTCAAAGTATGCGCTTTCCGGCTCATAGCCTGCTTCTACCAGTACTTCGAAACCGGCCTTCATCAGAGCTGTTACACCACCACAGAGAACTGCCTGTTCACCGAAAAGGTCTGTTTCAGTCTCTTCACGGAAGGTAGTCTCCAGAACGCCTGCTCTTGCACCACCGATGGCAAGGGAGTAAGCAAGTCCGATATCATGTGCCTTACCTGTTGCATTCTGATGAACAGCGATCAGACAGGGAACACCCTGGCCTTCCTGATACTGGCTTCTTACGGTATGACCGGGTCCCTTCGGAGCAATCATCAGTACATCAACATCCTTGGGAGGGATAATCTGACCAAAGTGGATTGCAAAGCCGTGTGCAAACATTAGTGCATTACCTGCTTCCAGATTAGGCTCAATGGACTCCTTATACATCTTGGACTGCTTCTCATCATTGATCAATATCATGATGATGTCAGCCTTCTTCGCAGCTTCCGCAGCTGTGTATACCTTAAAGCCGGCAGCTTCTGCCTTAGCCCAGGACCTACTTCCTTCGTACAGACCGATGATGACATCAACACCTGATTCCTTCATATTCAGTGCATGCGCATGTCCTTGGCTGCCGTAACCGATCACTGCTACTGTCTTACCATCCAGTAATGATAAGTTACAATCCTGTTGATAATAAATCTTAGCCATACCTTTCATCCTCCAATTTCTTTATGGAGGTCCCGCCTCCATCCATATTTAAGGGAAGATTGCTCCTCCAATTACTTACTCATCAAAATCCGCAATATCACCGGAGCCTCTCGTAAGACCTGTAATACCGGTCCTTACAAGTTCCTTGATGGTATATTGCTCTAATAATTTAATAAATGCATTGATTTTATCCTGATTACCTGTTAGCTCAATCATCAGGGATTCCACTGCTACATCAACAACCTTGGCGCGGAAAATATCTGCGATAGAGATAATGGCTTGGCGGTCCTTTTCGGTTGTCCCGACTTTAACAAGAATTAATTCTCTGGTGACAGATTCACCAGGAGCCAGTTCCTTAATCTCAATGACATCCTCAAGCTTCTGTAACTGCTTTCTGATCTGCTCTAATATCTGGTCATCCCCATGTGCAAGAACCGTCATCCTAGAAATAGCCGGGTTCTGGGTCTCACCTACAGTCAGACTGTCGATGTTATAGCCTCTTCTGCTGAACAGCCCCGCTACACGGCTTAATACGCCGGCAGTGTTATCCACCAGAATTGATAATACCATTCTCTTCATAGCTTTTCCTCTCCTTCTATGTAGTGATGCTGAGCTGCCCAGGTAACCTCAGGTAAGGCTTCCGACCTATCAAAGGTTATAAGAATAGCCCGACACCACAGGACACTCTGCAATGGGGCTACTGTTGCTGTATAAAAAGTAAATTTATTAGATTTTTAAGTTATTGTAACAACAACATTTGTATTTGTCAAGTACTGATATCATGCTCTTTTTACAAATATGCCGAGAATTATATTGTATTAATTAATGCATAAAAATACACAATTAAGCAATAAACATTAACCCCAGGTTTCGGATAAATCCGGTCTTTAAGAAGCCATATTGCAGAAGGATTACTCTTTTCCGGATGAAGCCCGACTGTTGTAGGTCCGCAAATTTCCGAAGTACTTCTCTACTTTCTGCGGTTAGATATTCCCAGTACAACTCCAGAAACTCCTCTGCCTGTTTTTCGAGTGTAAGAACAGCAGCCTTTTGCTTCTTCAGGGAAGTAATCCGGCTCTTAACATAAGATAGGAAGCTCGTACTTCCTACCACATTATTGCCATGTTGGCGATACAAAAGCGTCTGTTCCGGAAGATAACCGATCTTGCCGCAGGAAGCTGCGATTAATGCCAACCACCAGTCATGATATCTTGCCTTCTCGGGCAGATGTCTGCTCTTAAGAACTCGGCGCAGGGAAGCATTGATCATGACAGTACAGCCGATCAGTTTGTTTTCCATCAGAATATGGGGCAGATCAGTCTTAAGAGGATTCAACTTGCCTGTACGGAAGAAGGAGTCATGGAGCTTATTTAAGCTTCCATCGACCACTGTGGCATCCGTGAAAACAGCAATCGGCAGCTCCTTCCCAAGCTGTGCCTCCATATGGCGCATCCTCTTTAAGGTATCACAGATTTTATTCGACTTCCATACATCATCCTGATCGCAAAGCATGATATAATCCGCGGTCGTATCACAAATACCCTGAAGGAAGTTTAAGGTAACCCCTAGGTTGACATCATTACGAAAAACATGAATCTGCTCCGGCGCATTGCTTCTATATCCCTCTAATATCTCCATGGTCCTGTCTGAGGAACCGTCATCCCGGATATACAGGTCAATATCCTGATACGAGGAAGACAGAATGGAATTGATCTGTTCTTCAATGTATTTCTCTCCATTATAGGTTGACAAGACTATGGATACCCTGCTCATTATTCTCTCCTAAATTTTCTTACGTTCATTCATCATTGTTTCTCCAGTATGATTTGTTCATGCTGAAGCTTACCACCAGACTGTGAGGTAATTTGCGGTAATTGACACCCATCAGATAGCCCAGGTACTTAAAGCCTGAACTCATAATCAGATCAGGAATCAACAGATACTGCTTATGGTCTATCAGATATTTTAAGGTCTGCTTGATCAACCTCATTCCCTCGGCTTCGGATTTTACGCTTTGGAAATATTCCGCATATTCCTTATGGGATACCCCAAGGTCAAAATTCCTTGAGAACTGCTGTATATAGGAATACTTGTGAGAATGCAGTACCTTAGCTTCGGCATTATAAGCAATTTTATACCCGGAGCCAATGATCTGGAAGGCCATGATCATATCCTCATTGAAGATGGTCCTGTCTACAAAGCCACCAAGCTTTTTATAGACCTCATTACGATAGGTTGCACAGACATTGGAACAGAAGAAGGTCTTAATCCCCAGCTCCTTTATATCCTCTGAGGATTTGAGCTTGCTGGTCTTAGGATAATTAAAGGCTCTGGTATAGCGCTCCAGGATATCAGCGTTCTCTCCGGGTAACTGTCTCGCATAGGTTGCAGCCACCTTCTCGTTCTGATAGGGCTTCAGAAGATTCACAATCAGGTATTCATCCTCGGGCAGCGCATCCTGTGTCATAAACATCAGTATATCAGCCTCAGACTGTGAAGCTCCGAATTTCCTGGTACCACCATGGTCGAAATCCTCCTTATTAATTGGCAGTACAGTGATTTTGAGATCACCCAAATTCGGTAAGCCCAGAATTTCCCCCGCCTTCTCGATCGTATGAAGAATCAGGATACGATCCGGCTTCTTCATCTGCTTGCTTAGCTTGTCCAGGAGTTGGTTGAATTTATAATCCGGATGATAGACCGGGATGATGACATCGACCGTTAAGGAGCTTAGGTCAGATATATTCTCTGTGAGTGAATAGCTTTCTGTGGGATGATGATTATCCATATTTTGATCTCCCTTGAATGAATAGGATGGGCGGATTAGGACAGCATCCGCCTCTTACGGCGGATTAGGAGCTCAATTACTTCGTAATTTCGCTCACACTACGTTTATCCCTGAAAATAATGCCGTCTATTCGAGCAAGCTCGATAGACAGCCATTATTTCCAGCGACTAATCCGCCTACTGTGAACATTATAACACATCTTCCAGGTTTGTGAATGGGAAGATTGGTACTTATTACATTAATTATTCCCAATTTATAGAATACTTTTCTGCATTTTTTTCCGCCTGATAGACTGATATGTTGAACCCTCGGATTCCATTCCCTTTCCTTCTGCTGGAGATACCTTCATAATAGCTGCGAACATCATTTTTTGTAAAGGTATCCTCGTCCAGATATACAGGTTTGCCCTCCGATAATTCCCCGTAGACCTCCTGTACAACCGGAAGCACTTCCTTCGCTGCATCATAGGAAAGCTCAGTGGTCAGGAACCTAAGGTCCAGCTCTGATCTCTGGGTATGGTTAATGTAGTAGGAAGCGATAAAGGCATCCGGCTTACCGAAGGAAAATATTAGGTAACAGACCGAGATGATTGTAACACAGTAACCAAACAGAGGAAAACCCTTTCGGTAGAGTGATAGGATAATTCCTGCCAGTAAGAGGGCATCAATCAATAAGAACAGAAGGACGAACACCCTTAAAAAGGTGAGGTGGTATTCCCCGATATATAGGAACATCCGGTAAGCAGAAGAAGCAATCATCACATAGGTACAGGCTGTTATTGTGGTCAGCAGGTAACGTAAGGGCTTACTCTCCTTGAATACATTCATGCAGAATAAAAGCAGGAGGATGTTGAGGCAGGTAACTGCCAGCAGTTCAAAGAAACCTCTTCTGGCATACTCCGAATAAGTAAACTCAGCCGGGAGCTGAAAGCTTCCCCCCATAAACAGATACATTGCCTGAATCACGCTAAAAATAACGTAAACTGCTAGTAAAAGCGAGGTAACCGTAATGGCAGTAACAGGATTTGCCTTTGTTCTAACTTTTCGTTGTTCCATTGACTGACCCGCTGCCCCGCAGATGATGCAATAACAGGCGATAAAGGCAAGGAAGGCCATCAAGAGGATAAGATAGATATTACTGGAAAACAGTACCTCGGATATCCCCACGGTAAGCTTACCGAACAGTAGATCGGCACTGGAAAGCAAGGCTGTAACAATCAGCAGTAAGGGGATGGCAAGGATCAATCCGATTAATATATTTCTAATATTATCATTTTTCAGAAGCTTTATTTTCTTACAATATCTGTTACCATCCAGGAACGGCATTCCGACGGAAGTAAGGCTTTTCAAAGGCAGAAGGAGGAATTTTGTCAGATAACCTGTAAAATCCCAATGCTCCTTAGCCTTAAATTGCAGTAGAAGGGAGAAATCCAGTAGAAACAAGCTTCCCAGGGTGTTTAGAAAAAGAAGCCTCTCACTTGCCGTAAGCATACTGGATAACCCAAGCAGGATGACTCCTCCATAGCAGAGGAGCATTTCCTTCCTGATGGAGAGCTCCAGCTTCCGGGAAATTATGATCAGTAAGCCCACCATAATCACGTTGAACAGTAGGCTGTTTAATCCAAAGCCCGCCTGATAGAATAAAAATGTAAAGGTGACGCCGAAGATCAGGCTGATTCCGGCAAAGGTTTCGTAATTTTGGCGCACTTTCCTAAGCAGGGGCGACTCTTCTCTTTCAATGAAAGAGCCGGTCTCTGCGGCATTAGTAACCTTCGCGGCTTCCGGAAGGTTCTGATTCAGTTTTATCATATATTATAATTCCTCCTATTTATTCGTTAAATTATGCATAAACTGTGTTATATATTTCTTACGCTGTATCTTATCCGTCCTGATACAGCGTTTCACTTAAGCTCTGTCAAACAGGATGCTGAATAGCCTTAGTCATTCGTCCTTCTCATAAGCGAGGATGTCTCCAGGCTGGCAATTGAGTGCAATGCAAATCGCTTCCAGGGTTTCAAAGCGGATAGCCTTTGCCTTGTTATTCTTTAGAATAGAGAGATTAGCCAAGGTAATGCCAACCTTTTCTGCCAGTTCAGTAAGTCCGATTTTCCTCTGTGCCATTACTACGTCTAGATTAACAACTATCATCCGGCACCTCCTCTAAATAGTAAGGTCATTCTCTTGTTTGTAGGTTACCGCCTGGTCAAATACCTGGGAAAGCACCAGAGAGAACAAACCTGCTACCAAAAAAACTACAATTAGAACCAGCGTAGCCGGAGTAATCACGAATACCAGCTTCACAGCCATGAACAGTGCAATGATGAAAGCGCAGCTCCCCATCCGCTTTAACGACCCGACATTCTCCCGTACAAAAGGATCCGCCTTCACTACGGTATAGAATATACTTTTTAATTCATGGATAATGAACAGGGCAAAGCCCCCCGAAACCATGAAAATGACGCAAAACGGAAGATAATACTCTTCAAAGATATTAAAATACCTTCCAGCCAGCCGAAATAACCAGGGTACCCCCAATACGATGATTATTCCAGTATAAAACATAAAATCAATGAGACATTTTGTAAATACCACCAACGGTGTTCTCTTCATTCTAATTCCTCCTGTATGAAACCTTATCATCACTCAAGTTTTTTATTAGAAGTTGGCCTTCCGGAATAATAACCTCCACTTCTTTAATCAGAATATATCACAACAAAAAACGTAAGTCAATAATAATTTATCGTTTTACAATAAATTATTATTGACTTACGCTATATAATTTACTTCTGCACTGCCATCCTAAGAGTTTATAACTCACACCCATAATCCATCATTTGTGGATCAGTCTTCCGTTTTCTCCGTCAATCTTCTGACCAGGGCCACCGCAGACTGAGCATCCGGAGAATATCCGTCCGCACCGATCTCCTCCGCATAGCCCTCCGTTGTGACTGCCCCACCGATGATGACCTTGGTATTCAATCCGGCTTCCTTTACCATGCGGACGATACGCTTCATCTCCACCATGGTCGTCGTCATCAAGGCGGAAACTGCAATAATATCTGCCGACTCTTCCTTCGCTGTAAGGATAATCCGTTCTGAGGGTACATCCTTTCCGAGGTCAATGATCCGGTACCCATAATTCTTCAGCATCAGGGCAACCAGATTCTTTCCGATGTCATGGATATCTCCTGCCACGGTGGCGATAATGACGGTTCCGTGGTTCTTCGCCTGAGCATCCTTAGTGAGCAGCGGTTCCAGGAAATCGATGGCAAGCTTCATGGCTTCCGCACCGGAAATCAGTTGGGGAAGGAAATAAATCTGGCGGTCAAATAACCGTCCCACCTCATTGATCGCCGGGATCAGTACCTCTTCTATTAATTGCTCCGGGGCAGCTCCCTGCTCCAATTTCCTCTTAACCAGTGCAACGATTCCGGAACGGTTTCCTTTTAATACAGCCTGGAATAGCTCTGATTTCCCATCCGGTAACGAAGGTTCCTCGTTTACAACCTGCTTCTCCTTACCTCCATCCTTTGGTCCGGCAGTAGGAGTCAGTTCCACAGGTCTTAAGGTAACTCTCTCGATATAGCGTTCTGCCGCTTCCTCCCGGCCTAACAGTAGATCAGCCGCTAAGGCTGTATTCATCAACAGATCCTGGGACGGATTCGCTATCGCCATCGTCAGACCTGCCTTCACACATAGGGATAGAAAGGTGCTGTTAATGAATTGCCGCTCAGGGAGTCCGAAGGAGATGTTGGATAAACCGACAATCGTAGCCAGACCCAGCTCCTCCTTACAATAACGAATGGTTTCCAATGCCTCCAGTGCAGCGTTCTTATTCGCACCGACGGTATTGACCAGCCCATCCACAATGATATCTTCCTTCGTAAGTCCCAGTTCATAAGCACGGTCAATGATTGTATGAATGATCCGCTTCTTCTCTTCGATATCCTTCGGCATACCCTGATCGGATAAGGGAAGCAGAATGAACATCGCACCGTATTTCTTAGCAATCGGCAACAGCTTCTCGAATTTATTCTTCTCCAGGGAGATGGAATTCATCAACGCCCGTCCGGGATAGACTCTAAGAACCGCTTCCATAACCTCCGGATTACTGGAGTCAATGCACAGAGGTAGCTCGGTTACCCTTAAGACCTCCTGCACCACCTTCAGCATCATTTTCTTCTCATCAATACCGCTCATTCCGACATTGATATCCAGGATATCAGCTCCCAGTTCAGCCTGTTCTGAAGCCATCCGGGCAACCAAATCTAATTTGTCCTCCTTCAGCTCCGCCTGAAGTGCTTTCTTGCCGGTCGGATTGATTCGTTCACCGACTACCAGGAAACGCCCATCCAGATTGATTTCTGCTGTTCTGCGTTCCGTAGTCAGAGTCCGTACATGCTCTGTATTGATCGGTAGGGGTGTCAGGCCTGCGATCCGTTCCGACATTCTGCCGATATGCTCCGGTGTAGTCCCACAACAGCCACCGACAAGTCCTGCCCCCTCTGTTACAAGCTGATACATCTCATCTGCGAATTCCTCCGCTCCCATCGGAAATACCGTCCTTCCGTCAATCAGCTTAGGAATTCCCGCATTGGGCTTAGCCATCACAGGAATGCAGGCATACTTCTTCATTTCTTTGATGATTCCATGCATTTTATCCGGCCCGGTGGAGCAATTCACTCCGACTGCCGCTGCCCCCATACTCTGAAGCACTGTGATCGCTGTCTTAGGATCAGTGCCGTAAAGAGTATGTCCAGCCTCGTTGAAGGTCAGTGATACTATGACGGGAAGGTCACAGAGTTCCTTCGCTGCCAGTAAAGCCGCCCTGCATTCCTGTAGGCTCATCATCGTTTCTATGACAAAGAGTTCCACACCTTCAGAAAGGAGAATCCGATACTGCTCCTTATATATTTCAACCAGTTCCTCGAAGGGCAGCTTGCCAATCGGCTCCACCTGTTCTCCGGTCATAGTTACATCAGCCGCGATATAGACCTTTCTATTGTTTCCGGTCTTCGAGCGATACTCTTCTGCCGCAGCTTTGCTGATCTGAACCAACTCCCGGTTGATCCGCTCCAGCTCATCCTCAAGCCCATATTCCTTCAGCTTGATCCGGTTGGCAGTGAAGGTCGGAGCAAACAGGATGTCCGTCCCAGCCTCCAGGAATTCCCGTTGGAGGCCAATGATTACCTCACGATTCTCGAGCATCCATTTCTCGGGACTTACTCCGGTGGGCATGCCTCGTTTCTGCAGATTACTTCCGGTAGCACCATCCAGTATCACTATTTTCGATTGGGTAAGAGTTATAAACTCCTTCTGTGTCATCGGCCTTCCTCCAATTTGAATTTGCTGGTAATATAACTTAGAATATGAAATAGGTTCGTTCTGATCAGAACGATATCGTAGAGATCATAATATAATCTTCTGCATTAGACTAACTCTGTTAAACGGAAGCATGAAATAGTAACCGTCAGCAAATTCCTTCGTCATTAAGATGATTTCATTTGCAATCTGTGCTCCGGTATTCTCCGCCTCTTCCCTGGACATATCAGGGTGATATCGGTTCACGATCTCCTCCGGCACATGGATTCCGGTGAGCTCATTCTTGATAAAGTTCGCATTTCTATAGCTGACCAGTGGCATGATACCACAAAGGAGCTTTGTATCCACGCTGCTTCTGATCTCCTTCAGCCTGTCAGCATCCTCCTTAGAGAATACCGGCTGGGTCAGGAAGAACTTCGCTCCGGCTCCAATCTTCTGATTCATTTTGTTTATTACATTCTCCAGTGAACCCCTGTTATAATTCAAAGCACCACCGTAATAGATCGGTTCCTTAGAGAAGTGCTCTACATTCATCTCCTTCACATATTCCATCAGCTGTACGGAGTTATAGTCAAATACTCCCGTGGTCGATACCCTGCTCTCTCCCGGTACAGGATCCCCCGTCACTAACAGAAGGTTCCGTATCCCATGGATATATGCTCCGAGAATTCCCGCCCTCATAGAAATCATATTCCGATCCCTGCAGCAGATATGGGGCATTACTCTAATTCCTGTTTCCTCTGCTATTTTCGTTCCCATCAGAATAGAATCCACCCTGCTTCTTCCCATCGGTGAATCCGCGAAGGTGATGATATCCGGTTTCACTGTCTTCAGGCTATGGGCACATTCCATGATGTGATCGATATTGGCATCAAAAGGTGGATCAAGCTCAACAGCGACTACCTTTTTCCCTTGCGCGAAGAGTTGATAGAACTCATTTCCGGCTTCAGGTACATTCTCCACAACCGCTTGCTTATACTGAGCCCGGATCACCTGCTCCCCGGTAAGCTTGATCTCCTTCCCCATTCTCCGGATATACTCCGGAGTAGTTCCGCAGCAGCCCCCGATCATATCGATCCCAAGCTCTGCTATTTTCTTCATATTATCAGTAAAATAAACCTCATTATCCATGAAAATCATACGGTTCTGCATTTGCTCCGGGTAACCGGCATTCGGAGCCACATAGAGGAATTTATCAGGGGGAAAGGAAACCTTCTTCAGAAGCTGCAGCATGTGACCTGAACCAACTCCACAATTGAAGCCGCAAGCATCGATTCCTTCCAGGGCTGCAGTCTGCTCCAGCAGCCTGTTAGCGCTGATACCTGCTGAGGAATAGCCGTTCTTATTCAGGGAGAAGCTTACCAGAAGGAACATATCTCTGTTCCTATCCTTGATATAAGGAACTAGCCTGTTTATGTATTTCAGACTGTCAAAGGTCTCAAAGTGAATCCCATCCAGTCCCTCCTTCAGGAATATGTCACAGAGAGCCTGATACTCCTCCAGGATCTCTTCCTCTGTCGAACCGGCATCCGCAGGTATGGGTCCGATATCTCCCAGAATCCAAACCTTTCTATGATAGGCATCGGGATGCCCGTTTTCAGAAGCTGCTTTCTTCGCAATTTGGCAGGCTGCTTCCACCAGCTCGTCCCGTTCCTCGGCATCTATATGCAAAGTGTGTTTGTTAGCCGCAAAGGTATTCGTTCTGATCAAAGCGGCCCCGGCCTTAATGTAATCCCTATGAATCTGTTCTATCATCTCCGGAGCTTTCAGGTTCGCCCGCTCGGAATATGCCCCCGGTTGGTTTACCAGACTCGAATAATAGGTCCCCATGGAACCATCAGCAATTAATCTTTGATTTTGTAGATAGTCCTGTATTTTCATGCATTTTCCTTTCCAAAACAACTGCCATAACTCACCCGTCCGAAGTACCTTCACTAATAACTATTCATTGTGTATGCATATTATATAACAACCCTTTTCCTATCACAAGCAATACTATCAGAAATATGCTTATTTATAAAAAATACCATAATAATTCATTGACTAAACAAAGAAAAGTGAACTATAATGAAATCGGATTAATCAATTGTTTACGGCCATACAACATCAGATCATCTGCAAGACAGATCATTCTGGAATGCCGTAACCTTTGCTAACTATTAGGAGGATATGAATGATGAATATGCCCGAATTAAAAATCGGTATCGTCGCTGTCAGCAGGGATTGTTTCCCGATGCAGCTGTCAGAGAACAGAAGAAAGGCTGTCGTAAAGGCTTATAAGAAATACGGCAAGCTTTATGAATGCCCTACTACAGTGGAAAATGAAGTACACATGCTGAAGGCTCTCGAGGAAGTAAAGAAAGCCGGCTGCAACGCACTCGTGGTTTACCTTGGCAACTTTGGTCCTGAGACTCCCGAGACCTTACTGGCAAAATATTTCGATGGTCCTGCAATGTACGTAGCTGCTGCTGAGGAAAGCGGTGATGATTTAATGGATGGCAGAGGCGACGCTTACTGCGGAATGCTGAATGCCAGCTATAACCTGAAGCTTAGAGGAATCAAAGCTTACATACCGGAATACCCGGTCGGCGATGCGAAAGAGGTTGCTGACATGATCGCAGAATTCGCTCCGATTGCCAGAACCATTGTTGGACTAAACAATCTGAAGATTATCTCCTTTGGTCCCCGTCCCCAGGACTTCCTTGCCTGCAACGCTCCGATCAAGCAGCTTTATAACCTTGGTGTAGAGATCGAAGAGAATTCTGAGCTGGATCTGTATGCTTCCTTTCATGCTCATGCAGGAGATCCCCGTATTCCTGAAGTAATCGCAAGCATGGAGCAGGAGCTGGGTACCGGCAATAAGATGCCCGGAATTCTTCCCAAGCTGGCACAATATGAGCTTACCCTCTTAGATTGGGCAGAGGCTCATAAGGGTTCCAGAAAATATGTCGCCTTTGCAAATAAGTGCTGGCCTTCCTTCCAGACACAGTTCGGCTTCGTTCCCTGCTACGTGAACAGCCGTCTGACTGCTATGGGAATTCCGGTATCCTGCGAGGTAGATATCTACGGAGCCTTAAGTGAGTACATCGGAACCTGTATCAGTGAGGATGTAGTTACCCTACTGGATATCAACAATACCGTGCCTGCCGATATGTACAAAACAGAGATCAAGGGCAAATACAATTACACCAATAAGGATACCTTCATGGGCTTCCACTGCGGTAATACTGCAGCCTGCAAGCTGAGCAGCTTCTCCATGAAGAATCAGAAGATCATGGCAAGAGCCTTGGAGCCGAACCAGGAGCCTAATATAACCAGAGGAACACTGGAGGGCGATATTGTTCCCGGTAATATCACCTTCTTCCGTCTGCAGAGCACCGCAGATGCACAGCTGAAGGCATATGTTGCAGAGGGTGAGATCCTTCCCGTTGCTACCCGTTCCTTCGGAGGCATCGGTGTGTTTGCTATCCCCGAGATGGGTCGCTTCTATCGCCATGTTCTGGTTGAGAAGAATTATCCTCACCACGGTGCCGTAGCCTTCGGACATTTTGGTAAGTCATTGTTCGAGGTATTCAAATATCTTGGTGTTGAGGACATCGGCTTCAATCAGCCGAAGGGCATGTTATATAAGACCGAGAATCCCTTCGCTTAGTTTCTGAACTTCTCTGAGCTCATACAGAGGATTGATTTTCTATGAGTTATCTCTAGCTTCATTAGAGGATACCATTCACTGTCTTATGACAGCCTATGGTATCCTCTTTTTGCCGTACCATATTCTCTCATCCTACCCACCGGAGGCACCCTCGTTTATCATAATTATTTGATTCATATTTGAAGTCGAATAAAATTCATCGCTTCTACAGATAATTATATTACAGTCGGATTCCTTTATCCGTACTGTAGGAACAAATCAAAGGATAAGTAACAGAAAGGGCAAAGAACTAATGTGTAATTTTAATGGATTCGTGGAGAGTGGAGCGCTCTCCGGTTCCAGTCCAACCATTTTCCTTATCGATTCGGGTTCAGATTCGGAACGTCGCCTCGCTGAACTTGATAAAGATAAGCGAAAAATGGGTAAGAAGAAAGGCGGCGTTAATCAAAAATGACAGCTCATGGCTGTCCTCCTAAGAAATATGTAGATGAGGCTGTCCCGGGCGAAGTTCACCCCCAAAATTTAGGCACATAAAGCAACTTGTGAATAAATTAGGCGGTGTATTTCACCCGGGACAGTCTTGATTACAGTCTGCTAATTGCTAATTCTAGAGAAAGGAATGGTAAATCATTATGGCATCCTATGTAGCACCGGAAATGAAGGAGAAGTTCGAGACACTATCCATTGACCTCAAAAATGCGATCCTGGAGCGTAATGTCCGGATCAATACAATCCATGACCTGATAAATGTCCTGGATGCTATTGTAAATGAAGCCGAGGCAGAAGAGGCGTTGGTTAATAGATAATGAAAAGCTGCTGTGATTTCCCATTAACAGAGGGTGATTACAGCAGCTTTCAAGGTGTAGCCTTAATGGTTATTTTACATACTCAGCTATGAACTCTATAACCTTAGTCTCATAAGCGGCCTTATCCTTCGTATAAGCCAGACCATGACCTGCTCCTTCGACAATCAGCTTATCCTTCGGAGCCTGGCAGGCATCATAGAGGCGGTATACCATTTTTGTGGGCACAAAATTATCATTACCTCCATGGATGAACAACATCGGAAGCTTATTCTTCTCCACCTGCTTCAGAGCAGAGGCTTCATAAAAGCTATACCCTGCTCTCAGCTTTGTCAGGAGGCTGGTGGCAGGCAGCAGCGGGAAGCTGGGAAGCTGGTACAGCCTCTTCAGCTGATAGGATAGTTCATCGTCAACTGAGGTATATCCGCAATCCTCAATGATTGCCTCTACCTGATCCGGGAGCTCTTCTCCACTGACCATCATGACTGTTGCTCCTCCCATTGAGATGCCGTGAAGTATAATCTCAGCATCCTGCCCCACAGCCTCAATTACCTGGTTAATCCATAACAGATAATCCTTCCGGTCAGGCCATCCGAAACCTATGTAATCCCCTTCGCTGGCTCCATGCCCCCTGGCATCGGGCATCAGCACATGATAACCTAATACCTCATGATAAAATTTTGCTAAGGTCCCCATCTCCTTCCCCTGTGAGGAATATCCATGGGCCAGGATGACAACTCTGTTCGTTGGAGTCTCTGCCGGCAGGAAATGCCCGACCAGCTTTAGACCGTCCTTCGACTTCATTGTCCAGGTCTCATAATGCTTACTCTCCACCCATGCCGGTCCCTTAAGACCATCCTCTTCCGAGTCCCGAGCAGCCTCACTAAAGTTCTCCTTCAGATCCTCACTGTATTGCAGGAAATCCTTCTTATCACGGTTGATCGCTACGTCATAGAAATAGAAGCTGGCTGCAATCAGCAATATCAAGGCCAGTAACAAGGCACAGCAGAATATGATAATGGTTATTTTCAACGCTTTATTCA
>JAEZHX010000017.1 GCA_023436765.1 Bacillota bacterium | reverse complement strand
TGCGGTGATGAAACATCCGTAGTTCTCTTATTAAGAGAGTTGAAACCTTTCTGCAGAGCAGGTGATGTGGACTTATACTCTACTGTCTTTCTGCCTTTTCTTACTAGCTGGTTAAATGTGGGCATTAATTTTTCACCTCCTGAAAATTTTCATTAAAACAACCTATTTTCTGTGGTTTTATACAGCGCACTTGGATACTATATAAGCATCAGCAAAATGTGCATAAAAAATACATAGCATGCAGAAATTTGCACGCTAGATGATTATACTTTTTCCCCGAGTAAATGTCAAGGACTATTTTATTCATGGATATATAAAATATATGACCGGGTAACCATGAACTGGCAGAAGAGTATCATTTTATCTCCTCCGGCTCGCTAAAACCCGGTCTATCTGTTTATACTGGAAATGGGATTTTACTATGAGATATTGACCAGAAAAGTCTCTTCGATATCTCTTACCGGAATTGGCCGGCCGAAATAATACCCCTGTATCTCATCACAACTCATTTCCTTCAACTTCTCATATTGTTCCTTAAGCTCCACACCCTCAGCTATCACCCTCAACCCTCTAACCTTAGCTACGGTAATGATGGCTTTCACCAACTGGTAATCAAAGCTGTCCTCATGGACTCTGCCGATCAGCTCCCTCGCTATTTTAATTCTGTCCATGGATACCTTTCGCAGATAGGAGAGTGTCGAGTACCCGGTACCAAAATCATCAATGGAGATATTAACCCCGAGTCCTCTGATGTTATCCAGCATCTTTACAATAGTTTTATTCTCATGAAGCTGAATTGTCTCTGTAATCTCAATATCAATCCATTCCGGTTTCAGATCCAGGGTCTCGATCTCCTCCTTCAGCTGTTTGATAAACTGGTCCGTTTCCAGCTGCTTAATAGAGACATTGACAGCAATTGAAAATTTACGTTCTCTTCTGCTGTTCCACTTCGCCAGTTGGCTTAATGCCTGATGAAGCACCCAGGACCCTAACGGAACGATCAGTCCGATTTCCTCTGCCACCGGGATGAATTCGCCAGGAAGTATGTATTCTCCTGCCGGAGTATTCCACCGAAGTAATGCTTCAAACCCAAATACCTGCTTACTTGCTGCGTCAACCTGAGGTTGGAAGTAAAGCATGAACTCCTGATCAAATACGGCCCTTTTCAACATCAGTTCTATTGTATTCCTGCGGAACATGATCTCACTCAGCTTTGAATCAAATGCCTTGGTCGTATTAAAGCCCTGCATCTTAGCCTGAGTCATTGCAGTATCCGCATGCATGATCAGCTCCTGCTGGCTGTGCGCATCATATGGATATATGGATATCCCAATGTTAAGGGTAACCCTGAACCTATTATCCTCCACCTCATAGATGTCACTGCATAACCGTATTATTTCCTGCGCAATGTCAAGCCCATGATTGTAATTATTTTGTCCCTGTACGGCCAGAGTAAAAATAGCTCTGCCGTAGGATGCCAAGACAGAAGTTCCCTCTATTCCCTTAAGCTTCTGTAATCTCTCCCCCACTTTATAGAGCAGCATATCACTGGTTTTGTAACCGAACATTGTTGTAATCATTTTAAACTTATTTATGTCAATATAAAGGAGTAGGATGGTCTCATTTTCCGTACAGTTCTTTATTCTTTCTTCCAGGGTCTCGACAAAGAACCATCTGTTATATATACCTGTAACCTTATCCCAATGGAGCATCCTCTCTAACTCTTTATTTTTTCTCTGAAGCTCCTCAGTCCTGTCATTTACCATTTTTTCCAAAATAATGTTTTGATGCTTTTCATTCTTCAGAAGTTCTTCTTTATATATATTGTTCTGAATGTAATAAGAAAGAACATAATAGATTGAAATGACCGTCATCAGTATGAGCAGCTGGTAAGGTAAGAATCCCTTAAAAATAATCAGAATCAACGGAACTGCCAGAAGAATCGGTCCATTTATCCCCTCTCTGAATCTATTATTCAAGAGTTTCTGTTCATCCGGTTTATTCTTATATTCGGAATGGATGATCCCACCAACCGCAATCAGCAGGAAGGGAAATAAGTGCAGTGAATCCAAAATGGAATTCGGAATATATTGATCAAAGAAATACTCATAAAAATAAAACAGGTCCATAATTGTATACACAAACGCTCCTGCTGTGATAAAACGCAGGAAAACAGGTACATGCTCCTTGCGAATGGAGAAATACCATATAGCAATCCATATCATTATAATGAAATCCATAATGATAGCGACAGACGATACCAAATCAGACCTGACATCGATGAATTTGTGCAAATCCTCATCAAAAAAGATTGTCCAGAACAGCGAAATACAACAAAAGCATATCACAATGACATCCAAAAGAATCTGAGCCGAGTTCCATTTACGGAGTACTCCAATGCCGAGGATGGTAAGAGCAATCGAAAAGAATGTATTCGTCAGGAAATAGCTATCATTCAGGAATATTACTTCCACTGGATCCATGCGAAACAATAGATCAGTAATGGCCCAAGCAATATCGGAAACAGCCCATGCCAGAATACCAAGGCTTAGAAATGTGCCAAAAAGGCGATAAGGTCCTTTCTGCAGGACGAAGCTACGGAAGGTGATAACAAAAACCATTGATGTAAATAATAGAGAAAAGAGGCTGCTCAAATAGTTCAAACCTATGATAGTCGAAATAAAGTATAGTAAAAAAAGTAATAATACCGCCGAATTCCGTAACAGCTTCATCTGCCCACCATCCCATGAAGTCCTACTTATAATAATCCCATTTGTCGACATAATTATACCATTTTCGCCGGTTTTATCCTAGTGGTTTTCTTTGCCATTTTATGGTTTACCAATCCCTGCTTGAATAAGCCGAAACCATATAGTAAGATAGAATTTGGAAGAGCTTCCTTCCGAACCAAGGCTAAGCTATGTTGCCCATACACTTATGATTGATATGATTAGGAACAGGAGGAGAGTCCATGAAGGATATGGCACAGACAGAACGGCAGATATTTATTCTATTACTGCTTTCTGAGAACAAACGGGGTTATACCATCAATGATATTCACGATTCCCTGGAGAAATGGGATGTAATCGTAGATAAAAAGACCATTATGAGGGACATTGACAGTTTATCCGGTATCTGTTTTATTTCGGAAGAAGAGAGAAACGGTAAGACCTATTATACGGCAGATAAGTTCCGCCTTCGGGATATTACCTTCACCTCACCGGAATTGATTTCTCTAGCCTTCCTGCTGGAGCTTTTGAAGCCCTATCAATATATGACCATGGGAAGAACCTCCAGAGAACTGATCCATAAACTACTGGATAATACGACCAACCTTAACCGTGAGTTTATCCGTCACTTTACAGGGCTGGTAACAGTCAATACCAATGATTACATCAGTGATGATGTCAATCCCGAGATCGAAGAGCGCCTTCAGGAAGCAATTCGCAATAAGTATAAGGTACGGATTATCTATCATAGCTTTGGCAGTGATGAGGATACCATACGGATCATACACCCCTATGAGCTGTCCATCAACGATGGTGCCTTAAGCGTCATAGGCCATTGTGAATTAAGAAACGAATTAAGGGATTTCCGAGCCTCCAGAATCCGTGCTCTTACCTTATTGGAGGAGAGCTTTACCGTTCCCGAGGAATATTATCAGAGTAAGAATCGCCATAAGTTTATCCACCTGTCAGGCTCTGTTACCGAACAGATCATCATCTCCTTTGATAAGCATACTGCCAAATACATTACGGAGTACGAGGCAGATCGTGCCGATGAGATTATCGCTACCGAGGAAGGGATAACCTTCATCCGGAATACTGCCGTAACTGAGGAGCTGATCCGATGGATTCTGCAGTTCGGCCAGGGTGCTAAGGTCCTTAATCCCGCACACCTGAAGGAAAAGGTAAAACAGGAACTGATGAATAGTCTAAAGCAATACGAATAAGCTTTTATAATAATTTCTAAAATTTGTTGACATTTCCCTGTAAAGTGGATACAATGTATTACAAGTAAAACCGTTGAGTAAGAATAGTAGGTATAGCGATTTATTACCAGAGAGCTGCAGCAGGTGGGAATGCAGCAATAATAGCTGTATTGAATGGACTTACGAGGGCAGGAAGAAAAGCAGCCGTTGCTGCCGAGTAATGCCTGACGGAATCTCCATCCGTTAACAAGGGAGCATGTATGTAAGTATATGGAGTGAGTGGATGCCTTGCATCAAACCGGGTGGTACCGCAGAAGTTGGAATTCAAGCTTTTGTCCCAGTAAATTACTGAGACGGAAGCTTTTTTTATGTTCAAAATTTAGCTCATATCAATTTGAAAGGAGAAATATTATGTCAAAGAAAATCCCGCACAGACTTTATCTGACCGAGGACCAGATGCCGAAGCAATGGTATAATCTCAGAGCAGATATGAAGGAGCAGCCTGCTCCGCTACTTAATCCGGGCACTTTAGAGCCGGTAAAGCTGGAGGAGCTATATCCGGTATTCTGTGAGAAGCTTGCAGCACAGGAGCTGGACAGCACGACCAGATACATCGATATTCCTGATGAGATTCTAGACTTCTACAAGATGTATCGTCCGTCACCCCTGATCCGAGCCTATCATCTGGAGAAAGCCCTTGGCACACCTGCTAAGATTTATTTTAAGTTCGAGGGCAATAACACCTCCGGAAGCCATAAACTGAATTCAGCCATAGCACAGGCATATTATGCGAAGGAACAGGGCCTTGCAGGTCTCACAACGGAGACCGGGGCCGGCCAATGGGGAACCGCTCTGTCGGAAGCTTGTTCCTACTATAATCTGCCTCTCACAGTCTATATGGTTAAGGTTTCTTATGAACAGAAGCCGTTCCGTAAATCCGTAATGCAGACCTTCGGCGCAGATATTCTTCCGAGTCCCAGCACTGCCACCAATGCCGGTC
>JAEZHX010000239.1 GCA_023436765.1 Bacillota bacterium | reverse complement strand
TAGATCTTCCTTGAGGGTAAAACGTTATACTTATTATTTTATATTTTTAAGATAATTCAAATAATATATCAAATAAAGTGTGTTATATATATGACGAATAAAGCCCGAAAAATAAGGGATCAGAGAGACCTAAGTCGACTTTTCTAGACATGAACATTATATACAAAAGGTATTGACTTGAGGTAGGATACAATGTATAATATGACTAAGTTAAACGATTTACATAAAATTCGTGTCATTGATATTTATTACGGAGGAGGGGTAAAAAAACTACATTTAGTGGAAAATAATCACAGCATATAAGCTGCGTTAAGCGTTAAGGTTCTTGTTTAATTTAAATTAATGATGAATGGATACTTGTCAGTCTGGCATACATTCATATGACTCACCAAATATTGAAGTAACTTGGTTATGCTGATAGAGAAGTTTATGAAAATAATTATTGGACATATTGTTGTTTGTTTGGACTGGGTTCAGCTAACTAAAAAGAGTAATAGAGGGAGGCAATACTTGATGAATAGTTTTAGCAACAAGAGAAAAAGGAGAGGGTATAAAGAACTCTTATATATCACGCCTTTTTTAATTCTGGTACTGATATTTTCCTATTATCCTCTGTATGGATGGATATATTCGTTTTTTGATTATCAGCCACCAATGGCCTTTTCGTGGGATTCTTTTGTAGGATTGAAATGGTTTAAGGTGCTTTTCAAAAACAAATCCTTTGTTCAACAAACGATGAAGGTGTTGCGGAATACCTTTGCTATGAGTGGAATTGCATTGGCGTTCTCCTGGCTTCCGATGTTTTTCGCGATCTTTCTTAATGAAATCAAAAATATGCGTTTCCGTAAGTTTGTACAGACAGTAACTACTTTGCCGAACTTTATCAGCTGGGTTCTGGTTTATTCTGTGGCATTTCTTCTGATGAGCAACAACGGTATGTTCAATTCGGTTGGTATGGATCTTGGTATTATAGATAGACCGGTCGATTTCCTGAAATCAAACGAGCATATCTGGTTTAAGATGTGGCTATGGCTTACCTGGAAGAACCTTGGATGGGCTGCCATTATGTACATTGCGGCTATTTCAAGTATAGATGCAGAATTAAATGAGGCTGCCAGAGTTGATGGAGCAAGTCGTTTAAAAATAATCCGCCATATTACGATTCCTAGTTTATTACCTACATTCTTTGTACTTTTATTATTGAATATCTCAAACTTCCTGAATAATGGTATGGAACAATACTTTGTCTTCCAGAACGCCTGGAACAGAGAGTATATACAGGTTCTGGATTTGTATGTATATAATCTGTCTACCAGTAAACCGCCTGTGTATTCGGTATCAACGGCAATTAGTATGTTGAAGAGTATCGTTAGCTTAGCTCTGTTGTTTGGTGCTAACACCTTCTCAAAATTAGTACGAAAGCAAAGTATCATATAAGGAAGGAGTATATCATGAGTAAGGTAAATATCAAGAAAGCTAATAAACGGAATAAGATCAAATCCAACTCTCTGAGTGATCGCATATTAGACACCCTTAACTATATCTTTTTCTCGCTATTTTCTTTTGTGTGTGTATATCCGTTTTATTATATTTTTATCAATACAATCAGTAATAATAAATTAAGTGAAAAAGGTGATATCATTTGGTTCCCCAAGGGACTGCATCTGCAGAATTATATTGATGCGTTTAAGATACCCGGACTTGGGCAGGCTGCATTTATCTCAGTATCCAGAACGCTAATCGGAACCGGATTGACGGTACTTTTTGCTGCTTTTCTTGGATATATGTTTACCAGAGAGACATTGTATAAACGCAGACTATGGTATCGATTTGTTGTAATAACAATGTACTTTAATGCAGGTATTATTCCCTGGTATTTAACCATGATGAACCTTAAGCTTACGAATAACTTCCTTGGATATATTCTACCTGCTTTGGTATCACCTTTTTATATCATTCTGACCAAGACGTATATAGAATCGACACCAAAGGAGATACAGGAAGCAGCAGACGTGGATGGCGCAGGAGTTCTGCAGATATTTTATAAAATCATGTTACCCATATGCAAACCCATATTGGCAACAATTGCAATCTTCTCTGCGGTAGCAAACTGGAATGCATTCCAGGACACCCTGTTGCTTATGACACAGGAAAAATATTACACCTTGCAGTTTATCTTATATAGATACCTGCAATCCTCACAATCATTGTCAGCTATCATTAATGCAACTGCAGGCACTGAAGTGGCAGCCAATGTTCAGACTCAGACATCTATACGAATGACAGTTACAATTATCGTTGCTCTGCCGATTATTTTAGTTTATCCATTTTTCCAAAGGTTCTTTGTGAAAGGAATTATGATTGGGGCAGTAAAAGGGTAAACATTTCTACTGAATGATATCCTTATTGTAAGGAGTCAGAATATAAACATCACAATTCAAAGAGGAGGAAGATCATGAGATTTAAAAAGCAAATTAGTTTTATCATTGTTGCTATTCTTGTACTAACAATGTTTGCTACCGGTTGTTCCAAAAAGAATGATGATAAGGCAAACGACAACACAACTAACAATACAAGCAACACTGACACCAATGCTAATGGTAACAACAGTTCAACCACAGATGACACAGCAAAGCCTACTGAACTGGAGCCTATGGTACTTGAAGTATACTCACAGCCCGCTAACTTCCAGGGAGAACAGGTCGGCTGGACAGCAAAGATATTAAAGGATAAGTTTAATATTACGCTTAATATCATTGCTCCCCAGGTAGCTGGTGGCGATATCTTCGCTGCCCGTTCCGCATCCGGTTTCTTAGGAGACCTTGTTGTACTCGATAACGCAGATATTCAGGCTTGCATCAAGTCAGGATTAATCTATGACGTTACTGAAGGAATGAAGAAATTAACCTCTTTTGAGGAATTCAAGACACAGCTCGATGCATACAACTCTTCCTTAGAAGGTGTTGGCGAAGGTAAATATTATGCATGGCCTACAGAGATGACTAATACCAGTCCTACTACATTTTCACCTACAATTCCCGGTGTTGCACCGACGATCCCTTGGGATTATTTTGCTGAGATTGGTGCTCCTGATATGGCTACCCTTTCAGATCTTGTAAAGGCACTTCGTGCAATCCAGGATAAGCATCCGACGAATGCAAACGGAGATCCCAGCTATGGAATCACCCTGTGGCCCGACTGGGATGGAACCTCCATCGAGAATGCTAACCAGCTTACAAAGTGGTTAGGTCAGGAAGTGAATGGTTCTGTTCTGTTAGGCACAGATGGTAGCATGGTTCCCTTAACCGATGATGCCGGTGCATATCACAGAATTCTTCAGTTCTTCTTCGAAGCTAATCAGGCTGGAGTTGTAGATCCTGACTCCGGTACACAGAACTGGGATTCCGTTAACAACAAATTCAATTCCAAGCGTGCGTTCTTAATCTGGAATGACTGGCAGCAGGGCTTCTGGAATACAACAGACCGTGGTAATGGCCGTGAGAACTATATGATGGCTCCTGTTGGTGAAATGAATATCTATCAGCCTTCTGATTCTTTCTTCGGAAGCGGTAGAGCATTTGCTGTTGGAACCAATGATCCGGCAAAGCAGGAAAGAGTAATGATGCTCTTAGACTGGATGTCCAGTCCCGAAGGTCTGGAAAGTATCCATGGCGGTATCAAGGGCTTTACTTATGAGGATGCTGCTGACGGTAATGGCTATGTTCGTACTAAGGTTGGAGAAACTGCTCTGATGGATAACTCTCCTGTTCCCGAGGAATTCGGCGGCGGCTTATATGCTGATGGTATGCTTCAGATCAACCAGTGGATGGTAGCAGGAATTGCAACCAATCCTATTAATAACACCACATATTCCGCTAGAAATTGGCCGGCTGAAGTTGAGAAGGCTAAGACAACAACAACCAAAGAGTGGTCTGAGAGATTCGCTGCTGAGGATCCTGTAGATTATCTGATTAAGAACAATAAGATGACCGTTGTTCCTTTCGTTAACGTAAGTCTTGCATCTGATTCAACAGATATCGCATTAATCAGAAGCAACTGCGGACAGCTCGTAAAGGATGCTTCCTGGAAGATGGTATTTGCTAAGGATCAGGCAGAATTCGATTCTATCTGGAATAATCTTAAGAGTGATCTTGAAGGCTTTGGATGGTCAGACTTAGTAGAGTTTGACAAGAATAAGCTTCAGGTACTTGTTGATGAGAGAGCAAAGGCTTTAGCTGCTAAATAATTATTAAGGTACAGTTTTTTGCCTTATGATTAATGGGGTGTTGCATGCAGCACCCCATTTTATAATACATGATTCATAAATACCTTTTTAGACTGACGTACTGCTTTGAACATAGCAGAATAGGAGACATATATGAGCAATTCAATGGACTACCTTCCTAATGGCAAACAATTTATTAGCTGGGAAGCTGAAGTGAGCTATCATACACAGTTACATGTGTCTGCAAATCATCCTAATGCCAATGATGATAATGAAGGAACCGAGGAGCATCCCTTTCGGACAATAACTGCAGCTGCTGCTATTGCCACTCCAGGAACTCGTATCCTAATCCACGGCGGAGAGTATAGAGAATGTGTCCGGCCATTACGGGGTGGTGACGGGCCGGACAAAATGATCTGCTACGAAGCCTATGGTGATGGAGAAGTTGTGATTAAAGCCTCAGAGATTGCAGAACAATTTGAAGTGAGCACCGGATGGAGAAAGACAGCGGGTTTTGGTAAGCTTAATCATTCGGATTCATTAAGTATTTGGCAAATCAAGTTAAATCCTGATATGTTCAGAGGCTACAATCCTTTCTGTACTGTGAATATATTACATGACCGATTATTCATTGAGTTTGATAAGACGGATATGACGACCTACCTGAATCGGCGCGGTATGGTCTTTTGTGATGGGAAGCCACTTCATCAGGTGGCCTTATATCATCAGCTATCGGAGAAGGAAGGCTCCTTTTGGGTGGAAGCCAATGGACAGACAGTCCACTTCCGCTTGAAGGGCGATGCTGACCCCGTTAAGCATAAAATAGAAATTACCTGCAGAGAACAATGCTTTGCACCTGATATACCTTTCTTATCCTATATAAAGGTGAAAGGAATTACCTGTGCACATGCAGCTACAGGAGCACCGGTTCCGCAAAGGGGATCGATTTCCTGTTACAGAGGTCATCACTGGATGATTGAAGACTGCGTGGTTGATTGGTCAAATGCAGTTGGAATAGATATTGGTAATGAGTGCTGGCACCATGAAATGATGAAGGATCAGCTGATTGGATACAGCATTATTCGAAAATGTAAGATTTATGATGCCGGGGTCTGCGGTATTGCCGGTCTCTTTGCGTCACACTTTTTGATCGAGGATAATCTAATCCAGGGTACCGGGTGGCAGAAAATGGAGCTTTCCTGGGAAGCAGGAGCGATCAAAACTCATAATAGTATAGACTGCCTGATACGAAGAAACATTTTTACTAAGACAATAAGAGCGGATCATCTTTGGTTGGACTGCGGTAATGAAAATAACAGAATTACGCAGAACTTATTTCTGGATGGAATAGAGCAGCGAGAAGCGATTTTCATTGAATGTACCAAAGATGGTGTTAATTTGATAGATAATAATATTTTCTGGAACGTCGAAGGGCGGTTTGATCCGGATAAAGTACCGGTTGAGAAGGGGTCCTCCGGGTGGTATAAGACGATAGATCATGAGGTCATCAATGGATATGCAATCTATGGTGAGGGCACGGATCGTCTTTATATCGCTAATAATTTAATTGGTAAATGCAGAAAATCCGGATATTTCGCCAAACCGGTTTCCTTCCGTATGGCAGGAATGGAACGTGGCGGTACCTCAAGGGATGTCCGATTCTTTAATAATATATTCTATAAATGCCAGGATGCCGCCATTACGATGCCGACTGAGAAAAATGAAGCAGAGGGTAATCTGTATGTGAAACAGACCGGAGGCTACTTAAGAGTTATGTATCCGGCGCCCCAGGTATGCCTTGATCTGCCGGCCTGGAGGGAATTCTATGGCTTTGATCTGACAGGACAAGAGGGCTGGTTTGACATTGATGTGGATACAGATAACTTTACCTTACAGTTCACTAAGGCTGAGGAGACTCCCTTCTTTTTCGCTAATCAAGCTGAAAAGCATGGCTTTGTCTATGATCCTTCGGAGGTAAAGGAGGTTCGCAGTGACAATTTGGCTTCGGCTGATTTCTTTGGTAATAGGGTAGACGCAGGGATGCGTGTTCCCGGTCCTTTTACAGAGTTAAATACCGGCAGAACCTATCATATTGACCCGAGAAGGTTGTGTTAAAGCCAAGAGTGAAATTATGCACGATTTAAAGGACTATCTGGCCCGGTATGGGTTAGGGTAAGGAGAGAATAAGATGGGATTGATAAATTATACCTTTTTCTCCCATGTGTTAAGGGAGCAGGTAAAGGTCTCGGTTGTACTGCCGACCTTCAGCCGCTGGAGTACGAAGGAACCTATAGAAGAGTTTTATCAGGTGGGAAAGAAATATAAGACTCTTTATGTATTACACGGAGGTTCCGATGACTGTACGACCTATTATCGGAATACAGGAATTGAAAGATATGCGAATGATAATGGCTTCGCGGCAGTCATGCCGGAGGTGAAAAACAGCTTCTATTGCAACATGAAGTATGGGCCAAATTACTTCGATTACTTATCCAAGGAATTACCCGAGGTGATGCAGGCAGTTTTCCCCCTTTCCGATAAAAGTGAAGATCGCTATGTTGTAGGAAACTCCATGGGTTCCCATGGGACCATGAAGTGGGTAATGAATTGTCCGGAATTCTTCAACTCGGCAGCCGGTATGTCGGGTGTGGGAGATGTAGAGGAGATGGGCTTCTTTCGGGGAAGGGCGGTCGGTCCGGCTCTTGAGGCTTTCGGAACTGAAGAGGATTATCGTGGCAGCAGGAACGATCTGAAGAAGCTTGCTAAGGATCTGGCGGCTTCAGACAAACGTATCCCCAGGCTGTTCAGCTGTTGCGGAACTGAGGACCCTTACTATGAAGGAACTGTTCAGTTCAAGAAATATGCTGACGAAATTGGATTACCCTTCACCTATGAAACAGGGCCGGGCGGACACACCTGGGAATTCTGGGATTTCTGGTTGCGCAGAATCATTCAATGGATGGGATTGTCTAAAGATAGGGAGGAAAAGTAATATGGGATTAATGCATTTTAGCTTTTTACCTCAGAGTTTAGGCTTTCATACCAATGTATATGTGATATTACCACATGACAGCAGTAAGGCCATAAAGCCTTATCAGGTCCTGTACCTGCTTCACGGTGGAGCAGGAAATGCACAGGATTGGATCAGATATACCAGCATTGAGCGTTACGCAGAGGAGAATTACATTGCAGTAGTAATGCCGGAAGTTGGCGGAAGCAGCTTCTATGCGGATATGGTCCACGGCTACAAGTATTATACCTATCTGACCGAGGAATTGCCTATGGTCCTAAATTGCTTCTTGCCTCTCTCAGATAAAAGAGAGGACCGTTTTGTCGCAGGGTTATCCATGGGAGGCTATGGAGCATACAAATGGGCCTTCGATCAACCCGAATACTTTATTGCGGCAGGTAATCTATCTGGTTTTTCCTTCACGGAGGAGATATTTAACGAAGATATCGGACCTCTTTCTAAGGAAGCGAAGCAGGGCGAAAAGGGGATATGCAGTTTGACCTGGGGTTCCTATGAGAAGATGCTGGGAACGAAGAATGATACCAGATACATGGTAGAGAATGCGAAGAACAATAATCTGGATCTTCCTAGAATGTATGCTGCAATCGGAACCGAGGATTTTAGCTATGAACTCGGTAAAAGGTATATTGAGTTTATGAAGGACAACGGCATTGCGGTATCCTATGAAGAAATGCCAGGCGCACATGAGTGGAAGGTTTGGGATACAGCGATTAATCACTTTATCAGGTGGGCAAAAGAAATTTCAAATTCAAATCATTAGCAGGGACGGGGAATGCATCATATTTACACTGATGGATAAGTCCGCAGGTAATCACAATGGGTCAATCGGTTCCTTTGGATGGACCGACGGATCCGGCATCTGGGCAGAAGCGGATCCGACGGAAGAGGTTTCTATCGTATCTATACACAATATGAGACCGAATGAGGAGCTGTATCATCATCTCAGAGTACGTACTGCTGCTTACGGTGGTCTAGACTAGATTTTATCGTCTCATTTGTTTTTGTTTGATAAATGTAATAAAATCCTCGGTCTTAGGATCGAAGCCATCTTTATTTATATAAATAGCCTTATTGTAATCAAGATAAAGATAGATATAATTTTTATACTCTTTGACCTTGACTATCTGTAAGTAGGGATATTTCGAAGTTTGATTATTCCAACTCATACTTAGATAATCATCATAAAACCGGAACTTCATATCCATACGTTCGGATATATTAAAAATTTTGATATCACGATTAACCTGCTTTTCAATCGAAACTTTTTTAATATATATTAGAATTAAAATGAGAATAATAATCTGTAAATAAGAAAGGAGACCTGACCCGGCCATTTGAAACAATATAAAGGCTACAATACATAGGGCAGATAATACAATCCATTGCATTGCTTTGCTGATTACCTCATGATATAAGTAAAAGTTTTGAAAGACTTTTTTGGAATACTCGCTGCGATTTTGAAAAAGAATGGGACTTATAGGGTCCTCCGCTTCCCTCTTTTTCAAATAAAACTTAGATACTTCTTCTGCCCTGTGCTTAGCAAAAGCATTATATTTCTGCTTTTTCTTTCTTAGCAGCAATATCCAGACTGCAAGGGCGATAAGAAGAACGACAGTCGAAACTGTTCTGAAGCTGGTAGCGAATTGTTCCTGTTCATTTGTCTCTGTCTTATCAAAGTATTTGGTGAAATGAACTCCATCTACTAGGGCCTTCAAATAGCTTTCATTTATAGCTGCTTCTGCTTTGTCTTGATAAATATGAAAGGTTATGATAGACCCGTTTACAATGGATCCGTATACTAATTCCTTATATTTCAGATTGTTTTGCATCGTTTCTATATACAATCGGAAAAAAGTGGTTTCTTTTTGAGGGTACTTTTCAACTTGGAAGGTTGTAGTAGCATCCTGATCGATGATGTTTGCTAAGAAGTTGTCTAGTTCTTCTTCTGAGAGTGAGGATAAGTGAAAGATTTTCTCACTTTGCTTTGTCTGTTTTGATAGAATACTTGCCCTGGTTTTTGTAGTTGGATCAAACAGGATTGCTTTAACACCCATTTGCTTCATCGTTTTTATCTCAGATACCGGGTCGTTTATTCCTGCTGATTTCCATGCTTCCTCCGTGATCGGCGTATCCATTGTTAAAATAACGGTATCCGCCGGAATATTCAGTTCCATGTTTAAGGCAGGGAAGGTTAGTACTTCAGCAGGGGCTACCGATGCTGGAACCATACAATGAGTAATCAGGATAATAACTAGTAGCTTCTGTATTATTTTTTTCATATTTACCGTGTATCTCCTTTTTCGGTTTTGTGAAAGCTTCTAATGCTCCTCTTAAGTATACACCAAACTCTGGCATTATGCCAAAAGGAAATGCATATACGGGATTATTTTTGGGTGGATACAAATTATTATGAATTAGTTCCTTATATTAGGAAGGAATTAAATAGAAAGGAAGGAAATTATGAAAGCGAAGTTAATATTAAATAAAGATTTTACTGTTGGACAAATTGATCATAGGATTTATGGATCATTTATCGAACATCTTGGAAGAGCGGTATATAACGGTATCTATGAGCCTACGCATCCCACAGCAGATGATATGGGGTTCAGAAAAGATGTATTAGAGATGGTACAGCAGCTGAATGTACCGATTGTACGTTATCCCGGAGGTAATTTTGTTTCCGGCTATCAGTGGGAGGATGGTGTTGGACCCAAAGAAAAACGCCCCAGACGTGCAGAATTAGCATGGCATGTAATTGAGACAAATGAAGTGGGTGTGGATGAATTTCAGGAATGGGCAAAACGTGCTAACTCAGAAGTAATGCAGGCGGTTAATTTAGGAACCAGAGGCCCTGAGGAAGCCCGCAGCCTTTTGGAGTATTGTAATTTCCCCAAGGGAACCTATTACAGCGACCTGCGACGTGCCCATGGTTTTGAAGAACCCTTTCACATTAAGGTATGGTGTCTTGGAAATGAGATGGACGGTCCCTGGCAGATCGGAGCCAAAACTGCAGAGGAGTATGGCAGAATTGCATGTGAAACCGCCAAGATCATGAAGGAACTGGACCCCAGTATTGAACTGGTGGCCTGCGGTAGCTCCGGTCTTAATATGCCTACCTTTGGTAAGTGGGAAGCTACCGTTTTGGAGCATACCTATGATTATGTGGATTATGTCTCACTCCATAACTACTATGGAAACCGTGACAACGATACTAAGGCCTACCTTGCATGCTCCATTGATATGGACAATTTTATCAAGACTGTCATATCGATCTGTGATTATGTGAAGGCATTAAAGCATTCGGATAAGACCATTCATTTATCCTTTGATGAATGGAATGTTTGGTTCCACAGCAATGAGGCAGATAAGAAGCTGGAGCCCTGGCAGATAGCTCCTCACCAGCTAGAGGATATTTATAACTTTGAAGATGCATTAGTTGTCGGATGCCTTCTGATTACATTGCTAAAGAACTGTGATCGGGTGAAAATGGCTTGCCTGGCACAGCTTGTTAATGTTATCGCGCCTATCATGACAGAGAATGGCGGCAGTACCTGGGCACAGACAACCTTTTATCCGTTTATGCATGCATCGAATTATGGCAGAGGTGTAGCTTTTATTCCGGTTGTCTCCAGTGAGAAATATGATACGGACCGATTGAAAAATGTACCTTATGTTGAAACAATCGGAGTATGGAATGAAGAGAACAGAGAACTGACTGTGTTTGCTGTAAACCGCTCCCTGGAAGAAAATATTGACCTGCAGATCGACCTAAGCGATTTTGAAAATGCTGAACTGATCGAGCATATTGTAATGGAACATGACGATATGAAGGCAACCAATTCTGCAGAGAAACCTGACAATGTAGTTCCTCATAGCAACGGAAATACGAAGGTCGGAGCTGGCTCTGCAACAGCAGTATTAAATAAGCATTCCTGGAATGTGATCCGCTTCCAGGTGTAATAACCGACCGCCGTCTATTGAAACAGGCTATTACGAAAGTGATCAGATAATATCAAAGAAAAGACCAAGATAGAGAAATGAAATGCCCCTAATAAGTTAGATTTTAGGATGAACGAATGGGGCATTCACTCTGCCTTGGTCTTTTTATACCCTTTCAAAAAGTCTCGGCTGTCTTTTTGAATATATGATTAATCGCCTGCCAGACTGGGTTAATATGCTTGCTAGATTGAGTTATATGCGACAGGGTTAATCAATATAATCTAATAAGTATAGATGAGGCTGGGCTTTATGGGAAGATTGATAATACATAACTACTATAAGGAACAAAGCAAAGAAAAAAGAGAGCTTGAAGTTATTCACATTATATTAAAAATGATCAGGAAGAAAATCAGCTGAAGAGCAGAGGAGGGGGTGGCAACGATATGGACAGAGCCGCAATCTACTGCAGATTATCACGGGAGGATGTGGATAAATTAAATAAGGGTGATGATAGTGAGAGCATACAGAATCAGAAACTGCTCTTAATGGATTATGCTGCTGAACATAATATGCTGGTTTGCAGGATTTACAGTGATGACGACTATTCGGGAGCCGATAAGGACAGACCCGCATGGAATAGAATGCTGAAGGATGCAGAGAAAGGCGAGTTTAACGTTATCATATGCAAAACCCAAAGTAGGTTTACCAGAGAACTTGAAATGGTGGAGAAACTGATCCATGGTTCCTTTGTGGAGTGGGGGATCAGATTTATCGGAGTTGTCGATCATGTTGATACGAATATCAAAGGAAATAAAAAGTCCAGACAAATTAATGGGTTGGTGAATGAATGGTACCTGGAGGATTTATCTGAAAATATTAAAGCTGTTTTCAGAAGAAAAATGGCAGATGGCCAATTTCTTGGTGCATTTGCTCCTTATGGCTATAGGAAGGACCCGAATAACCGTCATAAGATAATCATCGATGAGGAATCCGCTAAAATTGTTAAGCAGATTTTTGATTTATATATGGAAGGCTACAGCATAAAGAGAATATGCTTCCTATTGACGGAGTCCCGGACCCCAACACCGACAGAGTATAAGCAAAGAATGGGGTATCGCTATAAAAACCCAAACTCGGATTCTGCGACCTCCAAATTAGGGGTTTGGGGGTCTACAACCGTAAGAAATATCCTGACGAATAATACTTATCTCGGTGTTTTAACACAGGGTAAAGAAAAAAAATTAAGTTATAAAAGTAGAAAGGTTGTGAAGGCTCCTAAGAGCGAATGGGTTGTACTGGAGAATAACCATGAGGCCATAATCGATCAGGATACCTTTGATCGGGTCCGGAGGCTGCTGGAGTCTAAACGAACAGTAAGCATGGATACAAAGGGAAATACAAAGCTTAAGGCTCATTGTCTGGCGGGGAAGGTAAAATGCCCGACCTGTGGTTCTTCCCTGATTAAAACCGGAGGTGGCAGTTCTCAGGATAGCAGGTATCTAAAGTGTCAATTGGCGAATAAGACGGGGAACAAAAAATGCACACCCCATGCAATCCGGCTCAGCCAGTTAATAGATACGATTGCGTTTGAGATCAGAAAGCATATCAATGAGGCTTTGAGCGATAACGAAGAACTACTTGCAGAAGGATTACACGAGCTATTCGATTTGGAGGCTGCGATCGGGGCAAAGATAAGAGAGCTAAACAGAATAAACCGAATGTTACAGGATAATAAAACGGCTCTGTCCTCATTGTACATGGATAAAGTAAAAGAGCTGATTACTGAGGAGGAATACCGTATGCTGAGAGAAGCCTTTCATTCTGCCGACAGTGAGCAGCAGACATACAAAAGGAAACTGGAAAATGAACTGGAAAATCTAAAAAACATACGCCTCGAAACTCCAGACCCCTTAACGATAGCCAAGAGATATGCGGACATCGAGGAGCTATCCAGTGAAATTGTTGCATATTATATAGACTATATCGAGGTTGGCGAAAAAGACAGGGACGGTAATCAGGATTTACATATCTATTGGAATATATAATCCATGATAACATATTTTTCAAGCACCCAACCCATGTGGCAGGTATTGCTGCCGGAAATGGCAGGGCAAGCGATGGTGAATACCGCGGGGTTGCATCCCGGAGCGAATTGCTGATTGTAAAGCTCGGAACATCGGTAGGAGATTCCTTTCCCAGAACCCCTCAGCTGATGGAGGGTCTGGAATTTGTCATCCGTGAGGCAATTGCCTTAGGACGTCCTTTGGCTGTCAATGTCAGCTTTGGTAACAACTATGGATCTCATACCGGAAGATCTCTTTTGGAGAGCTTTATCAATGATGTGGCAGATATGGGTCGTACAAATATTATCATCGGTACCGGCAATGAAGGGGCGACCGGTAACCACGCACAGGGTATCCTCCGCATGGGTACCAATGCCATAGTGGATATTGCCATCAGTGATTTTGAATTCTCGTTGAATCTTCAGATTTGGAAGAATTATTATGATCATTTTGATGTTACGATCACTGCTCCGAACGGGACCCGTGTGGGACCGATTCCGTCCATCCTCGGGACCCAACAGTTTCGGATTGCACAGACAGAGCTGCTATTGTATTACGGGGAGCCCACACCCTATAATCCACAACAGGAAATCTATATTGAATTTATTCCTACAGGCACTTATATCAATGCCGGAGTTTGGCGATTTGAGCTGGTTCCCAGGAGAATCATAGTCGGAAATTATGATATGTGGCTGCCTTCGGGCGGTCAGAAAAATCAAAACACTCGTTTTTTGCTATCCTCTGAATTTACTACTTTGACTATTCCGTCATGCGCATACCGTGCAGTAACTGTCGGTGCTTATAATGCATACACGAACAGCTATGCGCCCTTTTCCGGAAGAGGCTTCACCAGAGATAACGAGATAAAGCCGGATCTGGTGGCACCGGGAGTGAATATCAATTCCTGTGCTCCCGGCGGTGGTTATACCGTCCGTTCCGGGACCTCCATGGCGACGCCCTTTGTGACAGGAAGTGCAGCATTATTGATGGAGTGGGGCATTGTGCAGGGAAATGACCCTTATCTATACGGAGAGAAACTGAAGGCCATCCTGATCAACGGCTGCAGGCAGCTGAGAATAGAGAATAACTATCCGAACCGAACCTTAGGTTATGGTGCCTTATGTTTGGAGAATTCCTTCGATTTTATGCTTTCCTGACCATATACAACTGTCAGTTGTCAGCCCCTACTTTCATTAGAGCCCACATTTACTTGATATGCGAAGAAATAATTGTAAAATGTATAAAAATCCATTAAATGGATAACCTATACATGAACATAAATTTCGACATAGAAGTACATATTTAATACTTGCCAAGAAGCTGATTTTTATTACCGAAATTCAGCTTCGGACACAACATACTTTACGCCCTCTGGTCGTCCTTGCTTATGATGCCGCCAGATAATACAATACTAGAAGTATATTTAGAATCATATATCAAGCCATTTGAAATGGCAGGGTATGCACTTTTAATTGTAGATGTTGCTTGGTGCATCCTTTCGGCTGTGATTCCTAAAAGGAGAGACTAAACATGCATATTCTTGCAACAGATGACGAACCAAGTGCATTAAATGTATTGATGGGAGCGATTAAGGAAGCGGTGCCACTAGCCACGGTGCATGGATTTCGTAATCCTCTTGAAGCACTTGAATTTATGAAAGAAACAAAATGTGAGGTTGCTTTTTTGGAGATACAAATGCGTGAAATGAGTGGTATCGTATTAGCTAGGAAATTAAAAGAAATATATCCAAAGGTCAATATTGTATTTGTGACAGGGCACTCACAATATGCAAATGAAGCATTTGCCTTGCACGCAAGTGGTTATGTATATAAGCCGGTAATACCTGATAAAATTGTTATCGAGATGGAAAATCTGCGTAATCCGGTAAAATGGAAAGAAACGGGGATTTATGTAAATACCTTTGGAAAATTTGAACTGATTGTAAATGGAGAAGAAGTTTCTTTTGGCAGAGAAAAGTCTAAAGAGCTGCTTGCCTATTTGGTAGATAAGCAAGGAAAAAGCGCTACCAGAAAAGAACTTGCAGAGGTATTATTTGAACGGGGAGATTATTCCAGAGCCACACAGAATTACCTGACAAAAATAGTGAAAGAGTTAGTTACTGTTTTAGAACAGGTTGGTGCAGAAAAGATGTTGAAGCGAGGATTTAATAGTTATTCCGTGGATGTAGATGCTTTTTTCTGTGATTTATATGATTATGAAAAGGATAATGTGATACCTGATGAACTGAATCGTTTTCAGGGAGAATACATGAAGCAATACAGTTGGGCAGAGGTAACACTTGCAAGATTGTACTGGAAAAAAGAAACTAAAAATTAAGAAAAAGTCTGTTTTTGAAATAATTTCGAAAACAGGCTTTTTTTGTTGGTTTGTCCCACCTTTTGTCCTACCCATGTAGGTAAAATAAATCATAGAGTGTCAAAATACTTTAATAAATAAATGTCTAGAGAAAAATTATGATAAAATGGAGGATTGGTTATTATGAAAGAAATCAAGAAAATGAAAGAAAGGATGCTAAGCATAGTGCTTACTTTTGCGATGGTGGTATCGCTTTTTGTAGGGATTGCACCGATGGAAGTGCAGGCCGCAGGTTTTTACACCCCAATCATTGATAGAGACTCAATTACTTTGTATGCGAGTGGGTGTCTTAAAGATATTACTATTACAGTGCAAGCAGACGGTTATTATGCTGATGCGTATGGTAGGATTGGAATACATAATGGCGCGTCTCCATACAATTGGGATAATAGGTTCATATCTAACGGGTGTAATTATTGGCCGGAAGAAAGTGAATTTGTTAATGGAGACTCAACATTTGTAGGATTTGCAAATGGTAATGAGTTCCTATGGACTGATGGTAATCCACATACAATTACTTTTACTTTTGATGATGGGAAAATAGATTTATCCCAAACACAAAACTATAATATATATTTATGGACCAGATCTAGTAAGTATGGAGTATATACGGATGCTCTTCTTGGAATTTTAAAAACGGAAGATGGAAAATTATTAGATGATAGTGGTAATACATTGTTTGATAGTTCAACTGTTACACCTAGTTCACCGGCACAAACAATTGCAAGCCTTGCAGATTTAGTGATTATAGAAGATAAAACTGTTACATTCGAGGTTCCTACGGACGAATACACATATATTTCCAGTGTAATACCCGTAGAATACTTAAGTGGTTATACAGCAGAACAGTATTGTACACAGATCATGGGGGCTGTTGGCAAAGAGGTTGTTGATTATAATAGTATAGACATGAGTACTGTAGAGGCAAATAAGGGTAATGATGCTCTTTTTCCTAGCAATAGTGCGTTGGAATCTAGTTATTGCCAGAACGTTGACCTTTCTGCGGATGAATATAGTAGTTTTGGTGGTGAATATATCGTTACAATTTATAAAATAAAGTCGGATGAAGTAAAGAGTGCTACTTATGATTCGGCTGAAACTAACCCTTACTTCACGTCTATAGGTACAGAAGCGTATCTATACCCTTTGTACGGCGTTTATGCAAGGGTGGTAACGTATGCAGGTTCTGAGGATATTTCCCAGCATACTCATGATGGTATTACTTATCAGGCGATTGAACAGAGTAATGATGTAGACTTGCAACAAGCGGGAAATTACTATTTGACAGAAGATATTACATTAAATGATTCAATTTCCATTAGTGGAACAGTAAACCTTTGCCTGAACGGATATATTTTAAATGCAAGCTCTATTACTGTTTCAGACGGGGCAACTTTGAATGTGTTTGATTGTGGAAGCACAGAGCATAGATATAAATCCTCAGAAACCAGTTACTGGACACTGGATGAGTCAGGAGACAGGGTGATTGAGGGTGGTATTCTCTGTAGTAAAATTATAAATAATGGAACCTTTAGTTTGAAGGATGGCACCATTTGTGGTGTGAATGGATGTGCCATTAATAATAATGGAACAGCCACAATTGAAGTAAATGGTGCAGTTATCGGAAACTATAATAGTACTACTGGATACGATAATTCTGATAAACCTACTAATATACCTGCTATAGTATATAATGGTAAAGGTGCAAAGTTCAGTAATAGCGGAAATATCAATAATAATGTTGCTAAGATTCATACTGTATGTAATGATGGTGGTACTTTTACAAATGAGATAACAGGAACAATTAATGAGAATATTGCCACCACTACATCTGACGGAACAGCAGCAGGTGGTGTGGCAAATTATACACGGAATACTAGTTATATATCAAAGTTCCATAACTATGGTCAGATTAATTACAATACTTCAGCACGAAGTTCGGGCGGCGTTTTAAATAAGGGCGGAGAATTTACTAATTATTCAACCGGCCAGATTAATGGAAATGTCGCAGCCAGACATTGTGGTGGTGTGGATAATACATCAAACGCATATACTGGTGAATATAGAGGTACTTTTTTCAAAAATTATGGTCAGGTAAATGATAATAAAGTTTTAGCGACTAATGGTGGTGGAAATGGTGCCGGAATTTACAACGAGGCTAAGGCTGCTATTTATAATTACGGAGAAGTCTGTGGAAATACAGCAGTAGCACAAGGTGGTGGAATTTTCTTTAATGATGGTTCCGGAACCTTATATGTTGGTGGAAAATCTACGATAACCGGAAATAAGGATAGCAGTGGAAATAATAGCAACATTTGCATTGGGTCAGGTAAAGTGATTCTGTTTGATGGTGAGACTCCTTTGGCGGATGAAGCCGTTATGGGCGTGTATCTATACAGTAGTGGAAGAATAAATGGAACAGTAAGTTCTGGTTATACTACGTTATATGGAAACACCGAAGTGACCGACTATTTCTTTGCTGATACACCGACACAGCGTGTCAAGCTGGAAAGTGGAGAGGTGTATTTGTATACCTCAAATCATACACATAGTTGGACTTATAGCGTAAATGAAACAACAAATACAATTACTGCAACATGTAGCGATGACTGTGATACTACAAAGGAAGCTGCAATAACTATTAATGCTACGAATATGGACTATTCAGGTACAGCTTATGACGCATTGGAAATCAGTGGAACATGGCCGGTAAATGAGCTCGATCTTGAAGATTACATAGTTTGGTATGTAAGTACGGATGACGGAAGTTATGATTCAGAAATTGCACCGACAGAAATAGGAGAGTATAAGGTAGTTGTAACTGTAGGTGGGGTATCTGTTGAAGTTGAATTTTCGATTGTGGAGCCTATGGCTACTCCGGTTATAACGATTCAGCCGGAGGATAAGGCTGTTCAGGAGGGTGAAACAGCAACTTTTAGTGTAACAGCAAGCGGAGAGAACTTATCTTATCAGTGGCAGATTAATAGAAATGATGGTAACGGATTTGTAAACATTAACGGTGCAACAAGTGCAACTTATACAACATCTGTGGTAGATATGGGCTGCGATGGATTTAAGTATCAGTGTATCGTAACAAATGAAGATGGAAGTGTAACAACAACTCAGGTTACTTTGACTATTGTGCATATTCATTCTTTGATATTGGTACCGGAAACGTCACCAACATGTACAACCACTGGAAATACATTATACTATAAGTGCGAGTCAGAAAACTGTGATTATTTATTTGTGGATGCAGAAGGAAATACTCCTACAACATTGGTAGAAGTAATAATTAGTGAACTAGGACATGCCATGAGCGCAGCAACCTGTACAGAAGCATCGAAGTGTCAGAGAAATGGCTGTGACCATACAGAGGGAACAGCACTAGGACATGATATGAGTGAAGCAGCCTGTACAGAGGCGTCAAAATGTCAGAGAAGCGGCTGCGACCATATTGAGGGAGCATTAGGACATGATTGGTCCGGTGAATGGACAGTAACAAAGGAAGCAACCACAACCGAAGAAGGCAAAAAGGAAACTCTTTGTGTAAGAGGTTGTGGACAGAAGAAGGCAGTGACTATTCCGGCAACCGGAGTAAGTGCGGATAATAGTAACATTGAGAAAGATGCAGAAGTTGCGCCAGATGCACCTATTGATGAAGCAACACTTGATAATTCAAAAGATGAATTATTAGAAGCAGATAATATCTTTACAGAAGATGAAAAACAACAAATCATAAATGGTGCTGATGCCAGAGTATGGGTTGAAATCAGTAAGACAGATGAAAGTAAGATTGCATCAGAAGATAAGTCTAAGATTGAACAAGAAGCAGCTAAAATCATGGGTGATAACCTAAATATCACTTATTTTGACGCAAATTTGTTCAAACAGGTAGGAAACGGTGTAAAAACGGAAATTACAGAGCCGGACGTTGCAATAAAGATTACAATTAAAATTCCTAATGAATTGTTAAATACTGACCAAACAGTCACTCGTGAATATAAGATACTTAGACTGCATGAAGGACAGGTAGATGTAATCAGCGGAACTTTTAATGCTGCAACAGGAGAGTTTTCATTTGAGTCAGATAAGTTCTCGACTTATGCGATAGTAAATAAGGATGTGCCGTTAGGTGGTGATAATGACGAACCTACACCGGGTGATGACAATGATGATCCTGCACAAAATGATGATGTAGTCAAACCAAATGACGACAAAAAGGATGAGGTACCAAAAACAGGGGACAGTAATAAGACGTTATACGCATTTTTATTAATGTTACTTAGCGGATTAGGAATTCTTTTCTGTTCAAGAAGAAAAGAAGTATGGAACAAGGATAATTAAATGAAACTATTTAACAGTAAAGAAACTGCTGCTGGTGAACAAAAGACAGGTGGCACTTGGCATCTGCCTTTGAGTTCATTTTTGCAAAATAAATTTCGGATTTTTTTTGTTATCATATTTATCTTATCAACAGTTGGTTTCGTGATAAGTTGGATTTCAGAATTAAAAGATGATAGGGCATTGGAAGAACAACAGACAACATTACATGAAGATATGCAGATGGCAATAGAATTCGAAGAAACAATAGTTTCGGAGAATGTCCCTGAGCCTACAGTATATATGAATCCATTCGAGGAAGTTAATCCTATAATATTGTCAGAATATGAAGTTATGCATGAAGAAAATGACGATTTTATCGGTTGGCTTAGTATAGAAGATACAGTCATTGATTATCCTGTAATGCAGTGTGCGGAGGATGAAAATTTTTATTTGTCACATGATTTTTATAGGGACAAAAATAAAAATGGATGTCTGATTTTAGACAATGATTCAAATGCGGGAGTTGGTACAAAGGAACAGGAATATACCAATGGTTCCAATCCTTCAACCAATCTTATCATTCATGGGCATACGATGAAGTCAGGTCAGATGTTTGGCAATTTAAAGCTATACCAGGATAAAGAATATGGTCTGTCGCATAATATCATTTGCTTTGATTCGCTTTATGAAAAAAGAGAATATGAGCTCATAGCAGTTTTTTATTCACAGGTTTATTATCAAAGTGAGGATGTGTTCAAATATTACACGTTTTTTCAAGCAGATACACAGGAAGAATTTGATGACTGGTACAACAACATAAAGGAAATGTCTCTGTATGATACAGGTGTTACAGCAGAGTTTGGGGATGAATTTATTACTCTTTCATGCTGTGCATATCATGTGGAAGATGGAAGATTTGTTGTTGTAGGTAGAAGAATTAAATAATAATCTAGCATCACCCGAAGATATGGGGGCCGATTTTGAGGATACTTTCCCTATTCGGAAATCTATTTTAGTCAACTCTCGGGGGCAAAGATGAACATAGGATAAATGAGTTGATTTTAGTATAGAAATATAATGGGGCATGAGTTTCGTTAAATAATAAAATGTACCTTGACGAAAGATATATTTTAACATATGATATAGGAAGATTAATGTAATTGAAAGGAATCATCATGTCAAATACACTTAGATGGGTAAAATTTGAATCTGTTATGACAGCAATTTATGGCGTTAACGGGATAACTGCGTCCAAAACCTGCGAGTTAACAGATCACCCTATAAGTTTATTGGTACATTCATGACTACTCTAGCTATCAGCAGGGACTAAGCTGATCGTTAGATTGATAATGATCATATGAAACCCAAGGCTTATCGGCCTTGGGTTTTTTGCGTGAAGGCAAAGTGAGCAGAACCCTTCACAGAACCGGAAACGTGCAGCGTTTCCGGAAGCATATGCTATGTCCACCCACGCAAGTTTACTTGCAGTGGAAGGGCATGGCATACGCCTCCGAGGTAGTGCGCAGCACATACTTCGGTTCTGTGAAGAAGGAAATGCGAGCGCGCCCACGAACCGTAGAAAATCGCGAAGCGTGTTTCGTACAGTTGCAGAATAAAGTGAGGGAGAAAGATGATTGAATTAAGTATTCATAATTTGAACAAATACTATGGTGCAAACCAAATACTAAAGGAAATATCCTTTGATTTAAAAACAGGAGAAAGAGTAGGACTGATCGGGCAGAACGGCTGCGGCAAAACTACAATATTCAAAATCCTTATGGGAATTGAGGAATATCAGTCGGGTGATATCAGTTTCAGGAAGGGAGCCCGGCTGGGGTATTTGAACCAGATTCCTGAATACGAGGAAGGGACTACGGTTATGGAAGTCCTGGAAGGCGCTTTTGAGGAGCTTTACCGGATGAAGCATAAGCTGAGGGAGTTGGAGAAGCAGTTCGGTGAATTGGAAGGAGAAGCGCTTAACAAGGCGCTGGAGCTTTACGGCAAACTGATCGGGCAATATGAGACAGCGGGAGGCTATGAGACGGAAACAAGGCTTCATAAGACCACGGAGGGCCTTCTGATCAGCGAGGCGATGCAGAAGCTGCCTTTTAGCAGTCTGAGCGGGGGGGAGAAGACCAGGGTGATCCTGGCGAAGATCTTGTTGGAGGAGCCGGATATCCTACTGCTGGATGAGCCCAGCAACCATCTGGACCTGGCAGCGGTGGAATGGTTGGAGAGCTATTTAAAGGAATATAAGGGGACAGTATTGGTGATTTCCCATGACAGATACTTCCTGGATGCAGTGGTGAACAGAATAGTAGAGCTCTTTCCGGACCATGCGGACCTTTATCAGGGAAATTACAGCTGGTATGTGGAGGAAAAGGAGCGTAGGTTTTTAATTGAACTTAAGAATTACCAGAATGAACAGAGGAAGATTGACCGGATGGAGGAGCAGATTGCCAGGTACCGGATCTGGGGCGAGATGCGTGATAGTGAGAAGATGTTCAAGCGGGCAAAGGAGCTGGAGAAGCGGCTAGAGAAGCTGGATACCCCCGTCAAGCCTGTTGCGGAGAACCGTAAGATCCGACTCAACCAGAAGGTAACCGGAAGGACAGGTAAGCTGGTGCTTGAGGCGGAGGGGGTAGGAATAAGTTTCGGAACGAAGGAGCTTCTGAAGGAGATCGGCTTTACCCTCTTCTATCAGGACAGTGCCTGTATCCTTGGCAGGAACGGCTGCGGGAAAAGCACCTTCTTAAAGCTTGTGGTGGGAGAGCTTACGGCTGACCGGGGGGAGATAAGGACCGGAGCACAGGTTAGTATCGGTTATCTACCCCAGAATGTAATATTTGAAGATGAGGAGCAGACCATCCTCGACTATTTCTCCAGACTTCATAATATTACGACCGGAGAAGCCAGGTCCCTACTGGCGAAGGTGCTGTTCTTGAAAGAGGATGTGAATAAGAAGATCAAGTTCCTGTCCGGTGGTGAAAAGAGCAGGCTGAAGCTATGCTCCTTAACCTATGAAGGAGCTAATTTCCTGATCCTGGATGAGCCTACGAACCATCTGGACATCGATTCCAGAGAGGTACTGGAGGAAACATTGATGAATTTTCCGGGTACACTGCTGTTTGTTTCCCATGACCGGTATTTTATCAATAAGGTGGCAGACAGAATCCTAACTCTTGAAGAGGGGAGCATTCAGGTATATGAAGGGGATTATACGTATTATCAGGAGGAGGTTAAGAAGGCCGCTGCCCGAACTTCGGGAACGGAAGCGCCCTCCAATCAATCAACGAAGTCTTTGGTTAATTCTTTTGCTGCAGGAACTATAAAGAATCAGAAGGATAAGCCGACCACAACAGGATCCGGCAGAGCGAAGCTTCCGGCACAGCTGGAGGCTGAGATAGGGGAGCTGGAGGAGGAGAAGAAGCTTCTGGAGGAACGTATGGAACAGAATAGTACGGATTCGGAAGTTCTGAAGGAGGTTTATGAGAAGCTATCGCTACTGGAAGTAAGGCTTACTGAAGCATATGAGGAATGGGAAAGGACGATTGAGAGTATGGCATAAATGCCTATGAAAGGAACTGATTTCTTATTTGGTTATAACAGTAAAAAAGGGGGCAGGTGATAGCATCACCTGCCCCCTCGTAATTCATGATAGTGAACCGGTTTTCCGATTCATCTTGTCTCAATACTTCGATTTTGGAATGCCTGTGTTTTTAAGATTATGCCTCGTCTCCGGCTTCCTCTTTCTTCTTTCTGCCGGTAATCTTAGCTAAAACGGTTACGATAAAAGTAAGTAAGAGAATGACCACAAAGATACTGAGCATTCCTTTTCCCATTATTTCAAGAGAAGTTATAAAATCCTGGCTCAATAAAGCTCTCATAATGACTCCTTTCTTATTCCAGACAAGGTTTCTGATATGTATCGGCTTCAGATCCCTGCATCAGATGGGGCGGATCCGGGGTATTAGCCCAGGATATCCAGCAATAACTTGATAACGACACCGCCTGCGACAACGGAACCGATCTGACCGGATACGTTTGCACTGATGGCATGCATCAGCAGATGGTTGGAGGGATCCTCCTTCAGACCCATCTTCTGTACAACACGGGCTGACATGGGGAATGCCGAGATACCTGCAGCACCAACCATGGGATTGATCTTCTTGCCCTTCGGTAGGAACAGATTCAGGAGCTTGGCGAATAATACACCGCCGATGGTATCGAAGATGAAAGCAGCAAGACCTAAGCCCATGATCTTCAGTACGTCCCAGGTGATGAAGACATCCGCAGTCATCTTGAAGGAAATTGTAATACCAAGTAAAAGGGTGACCAGATTGGGAAGTACATTCTGCGCCGTATCGGACAGAGAATTTAAGACACCGCATTCCCTGATCAGGTTACCGAACATCAGGAAGCCTACTAAGGCCACGGACTTCGGAGCAATGATACCTGCAATAAAGGTAACGATGATCGGGAACAGAATCCTGGTCGTCTTTGTAACGGATTTCGGATTATACTCCATGCGGATCAGACGTTCCTTCTTGGTGGTAACAGCTTTAATTGCGAGGGGCTGTACGATAGGTACCAGGGCCATATAGGAATAGGCCGCCACCGCAATCGGGCCCAGATAATCGGATTTCAGTATATTCGCTACCAGAATGGAGGTAGGACCGTCTGCTGCACCGATGATACCGATGGAAGCAGCATCGTTTAATTCAAAGCCAAGCAGTACCGCGATTGAAATTGTTGCGAAGATACCGAACTGGGCTGCTGCACCGAAGAGGAACATCTTCGGGTTAGAGAGCAGGGGACCGAAGTCAATCATAGCACCGATACCGATGAATAACAGGATCGGTAATGCCTCGGAGGCTTGAATGCCTGTATTGAATAACCATTCAATAATACCATCATGGCCTAACACTCCGGTGTCGGGTATGTTTACGAGAATGGCACCCAAGCCCATAGGAAGCAGCAGGGAGGGTTCCAGACCCTTACCGATTGCCAGCCAGATTAATACAAAGCCGATTACATACATGATACATTGCTGCCAAGTAATATCCATGATACCTGACAATAAAAAATCCATAATAACGTCCTCCTTAGCATGTATAAATATTTGAAAAAATAAATCAAATTGGTTTTATTGTAGTACAGGAACGATAGGTATGTCAATGATGTTTCGTAAGTTTTTGGTATGCATTTTATAAGTTTTTTATTTAATCAATTGCATTTTTATGTCAGCACATGATTACAACAATCGAATAAAGTAATTATCACAAAACAAATTCTGGGTCTATCGTCAAAATCAATAAAAACAATATGAATAATTAGACAATATACACAGTATAATTGGTAAAACATTAGCAATATTAGAGGGAGAATGTACATAATGACATAAGTGGAAGAACGAATAGTTTCCTATTGCACAAATTTTCTAAACATGATAACATCATTGATGTGGCTAAAAGTAGCTAAAAAAAATATATCATAGGGAGATGAGCATTTTGAATTTGACTTTTTTTCAAGTAGCATCAATTGTAGTTTCCGCATTGGCTTTCGGTACTGCAGCCTGGCTCTATCGGTGGGTAGCAAAACAGCCGTCCTCCAACGCAAGGGTAGCAGAAATCGGTAAACTGATCAGAAACGGCGCAAATACTTTCCTTGCGAAAGAGTACAAGACCCTGATACGTTTCTGTTCCGTAGCGGCTGTCTTGATACTCATATTTCTTCCCTCTCCGATTTGGAAGGGTGAGGTACTGGATAACATCACGATGGCTGTATCCTATATTTTCGGTACAGTATTCTCAGGAATTGCTGGTAAAGTAGGTATCAGCATAGCAACAATCGCAAACGTTAAGGCTGCTGAAGCAGCAACCAAGGGAATTAAGCCTTCCTTCATGTCCGGCTACCGTGGTGGTGCGGTTATGGGTATGGCAGTAGTAGGCTCCAGCTTACTCGGTGTAACACTGGTAT
>JAEZHX010000007.1 GCA_023436765.1 Bacillota bacterium | reverse complement strand
CAAGTACGGGAGTCTCTACTTCTATGAATTGATTACTGTCCAGATAATTACGAATCTCTCTGATGATCAGGGAACGCTTGATAAAGGTATCCCGAACCTCAGGATTAACGATTAAGTCAACATATCTTTGTCTGTATCTCGTATCAGTATCTTTCAGTCCATGGAATTTCTCAGGTAAAATCTGAAGGCTCTTCGTCAACAGGACTATCTTCTCTGCCTTAATGGATATCTCTCCGGAATGAGTCTTAAATACCTCACCCTCTAATCCTACAATATCACCGATATCATACTTCTTAAATTCCGCATAGGGCTCTTCCCCAATCTCATCTCGCTTCACGTACGCCTGGATGTCTCCGCCCAGATCTCTGATGTTACAAAAGGATGCTTTTCCCATAACACGCTTTGACATCATACGTCCTGCTATGGATACCTTCTTACCCTCCATACTCTCGAAATTATTCACGATCTCGGTTGTATGATGAGTCACATTGTACTTCATGATCTGAAAGGGATCTTTCCCGTTCACCTGGAGCTCTGCGAGCTTCGCCCGTCTAACCTTCAGTAGTTCACTGATATCTTCCTGTTCATTATCTACTTGAATCCTATCGTCAGCCATAGTCCTTCACCTCTTATCGCATACTGATACGTTTTCACTTTTGAATCGTTCCGGTATAGTTAGTTTGATCTCTGAATCTGCAATATCTTATATTGGATTGTTCCGGTATGAGTAGCTACATCTACAACGTCCCCAATACGTCTTCCGAGCAGTGCCATACCTAACGGAGATTCATTGGAAATCTTTCCTCTGAGGCTGTTTGCCTCAGTCGAACCCACGATTTTATATTCCAGTTCTTCCTTAAATTCCATGTCAAAAATCTTAACCTTACAGCCGATATTGATTACATTAACATCAACCTCATCCTCGACAACCACTTCGGCATTCTTTAATATCTTGTCAATCTCTTCGATTCTGGCTTCAATGTCTCTCTGCTCATCCTTTGCAGCATCATATTCTGCATTCTCGGAAAGATCCCCCTGCTCTCTGGCTTCCTTGATCTTCTGGGCAACCTCTTTTCTTCTGTTTACCTTCAGGTCATGAAGCTCATCCTCCAACTGTCGTAATCCCGCATAAGTCAATATGTTTTTCTTTTCTACCATAAAACACCCTTCCTCCATATTGCTTTTTTTATCATACAATACATTCAAAGTATTATATCGTATCAAATGTTTCTTGTCAACATGTACTATCTCCTACCAAATGGGCAGAAAGCTCCAGCATCCGAAGATGCTGGAGTTTACCATACAATTTATTTATCTGTTACGAAAAAGTGTATTTTTTAGATATCCCTGCTCGAAAGTTACATTATATCTTATCTTTAAACCATATAAAATATTCTACTCATTTATGAATAAAAGATGACTATAAATTCATTTCGAGCTATCATTAAGACCACTTTCATCCGTCACGAATAAATGCAAATTACCTATATTGTTTCATAATATCACAAAAATCGAAGGTTGCGAAGTAGTCCTCCGGCGTCTCTGCACGACGGATCAATTCCACGGTTCCGTCTTCCTTTAAGAGCAGCTCTGCTGATTTCAGCTTGCCGTTATAATTATAACCCATCGCAAATCCGTGAGCCCCCGTATCATGGATGACCAGCAAATCGCCAAGGTCGATCTTCGGAAGCATCCGGTCTACAGCAAACTTATCATTATTCTCACAGAGAGAACCGGTAACATCATATTTGTGGTCGCAGGGAGCATTCTCCTTAGGAGATCCCTCCTGACCCATCACCGTAATATGATGGTAAGCGCCATACATGGCTGGTCTCATCAGATTGACAGCGCAGGCATCCAGACCGATGTATTCCTTATAGATATGCTTCTCATGCAGAGCAGTAGCAACCAGATGCCCGTACGGTGCCAGCATAAAGCGGCCCAGCTCGGTGAATAAGGATACCTCTCCCATTCCTGCAGGAACGAGTATTCTCTCGTAAGCCAGTCTGACTCCTTCTCCGATTGCCAGGATGTCATTGGGTTCCTGGTCAGGCTTATAGGGGATTCCGACACCGCCGGATAAATTGATAAATTTGATCTCTACACCGGTTTTATCACGGAGCTCTACCGCCAGTTCAAATAAAATACCTGCCAGTGTCGGATAATATTCATTGGACACCGTATTGCTGGCAAGGAAGGAATGGATTCCGAACTGTTTCGCACCCTTTTCCTTCAATCTTAAGAAACCGTCGATCATCTGCTCCTTCGTCAAGCCATATTTTGCATCTCCGGGATTATCCATAATGCCGTTGGCTGTTTTAAAGACGCCGCCGGGATTATATCTGCAGCAGATCAGCTCCGGAATCCCGGCTGTCTTCTCCAGGAAATCAATGTGAGTATAATCATCCAGATTGATAATTGCATTTAGGCTCTTGGCCTTCAGAAATTCCTCTGCGGGTGTCGCATTAGAGGAAAACATAATGTCCGTACCGGAGAAGCCCAGGGCTTCCGACATCATCAGTTCCGTCATGGAGGAGCAGTCTACGCCACAGCCTTCCTCCTTAAGTATATTAATAATAAATGGATTTGGTGTCGCCTTTACTGCAAAATATTCCTTAAAGCCCTTATTCCAAGCGAAGGCTTTATGAAGCTTCCTGGCATTTTCACGGATTCCCTTCTCGTCGTAGATATGAAAGGGGGTAGGATATTTCTTGGTTATCTCATTCAGCTGTTCCAAGGTAACAAACGGTTTCTTCATAGGGTCTCCTTTGATTTAAACATTATATGGGATCTTAATTAATTCGTACCTTCTTGCTTTCACGGTGTCGATAAAGCCTTGAATGCTATCTATTTTATGAGGGAATACCATTCCGCTGTGCCTGCTCTCCAGACCATGCGCATCCGTCCCTGCGGTCATCGGAAGGTTTAAGCGATTGGCATAGGCTTCCGCCTTCTCATCAATTTCGCTATAGCTGTTACCGGAATTAAATACTTCTACCGCATCAATATATTCGGGATACAGTCGAATCTCTTTGATATAGGACCTGCGCCGGAAGGGATGAGCATGAACGATAAAGCCTCCCGCTTCCTTAACTCTCCGATATTCCTCTTCAACGGTCCAGGAGAGCATGTCGGTCTGCTGTAGCAGCCAGTTCTTATCCACCCCATAGATCAGGAACTCTGTTGTATTGAAATTCACCTCTAAGCCAAAGAAAACATCCAGACCGATCCTGTCCCCTTCTTCCTTTGCATGCTCATAGCCCATGCAAAATCGCTCAATCTGTTCCTCCCAGGATAGATTCTTCGGAATGCAGCTGTTGCCGTTCAGAAAATGATCCGTCACGATTATGCCGGTGTAGCCCGCCTCCTTATACCTTCTGACATGCTCTGCGGCATACAGACTGGCACAGGCACTGGCTTCCTTCGTATGAAAGTGTGTTTCATAATAATACTGACCCATTTCGCATCAGCCTTTCTGTTCTCCTGCGTATTGCTGTCCTACCATATCAGAATGTTTCCAAGGATAGCGCCCGAGAATAAAAAATAAAATGCCCGGGTACCCGCGTTGGTATCTTCGCATTTCTTACAGCAATTTGATATAGTATGAAAGAATTGCTCCTATTATACAACATTCTATCAATTTTTCAATATCATTTTTCAATTCCGATATAATAATTTATCAACCCTCTCACCGGCTCCCTCCTGAATTACCGCCGGCACACTCTCCCCGTCTTCCTAAAACAGAGTAATTAGTACTAAATATAGTATAAACCGTCTCCCTTACTACGTTATAAAGTAGTTTATACCATTAAATTACTGGAAAATTAAAAATAAATGTGATATACTGTTCACGGAAATTACATCATCATTAAAGGGGATCAAAAGCAATGGAACAGTATAACGGAAGTCAGATAGTTGTATTGGAAGGACTTGAAGCCGTAAGGAAGCGCCCCGGTATGTACATCGGAAGCACCGGTCCAAGGGGGTTACACCATTTAATCTGGGAAATACTCGACAATGCGATAGATGAACACCTGGCAGGTTATTGTCCAAGAATCGATGTTACACTGCTTAAGGATGGAGGAATCGAAATCACCGACTATGGTCGCGGTGTACCGGTGGATATCCATCCGACCAAGCATATCCCGACTGTCAGAGTCGTATATACCATTCTCCATGCCGGAGGTAAATTCGGCAATTCTGTATATAAGGTAGCCGGCGGACTTCACGGAGTCGGTGCCTCTGTCGTAAATGCTCTGTCGAAGCGAATGATTGTAGAGGTTAAAAAAGACGGTAAGATCTATCGTGACGAATATGTGAATGGTGGTCATCCGGTTACGGAGCTGGTAGACGGCCTTCTTCCCGTTGTAGGAAAGTGCAATAAGTCGGATACCGGAACCAGGGTCATCTTCTATCCTGATGATACCATCTTTGAAACCGTAGAATTCAAAGTGGAAATGATTCAGAAGAAGCTGAAGGAAATTGCCTTTCTGAATAAGAACCTACTGATTAATTTTAATGATCAGATTGCCGGAACCACAAAATCCTATCAGGAGGCAGAGGGCATTAAGAGCTTCATCTCCTACCTGACCCGTGAAATGACTCCTCTCCACGAGGAGCCTGTCTATCTGGAGGGAAGAAGCGGAGAGATCGAGGTCGAGATCGCCTTCCAATATACTGACAGCTATTCGGAGCAAATCAATGCCTACTGCAACCGTATCAATGTCGTTGACGGCGGAACTCTCGTCACCGGCTTTAAATCCGGTTTGACCCGTGTCATGAACCAATATGCCAGAGAACTGGGCGTTCTAAAGGATAAGGATGAGAATTTTGACGGTAAGGATATCCGGAACGGCCTCGTTGCCATCATCTCCATCAAACATCCGGACCCTCAGTTTGAAGGTCAAACCAAAACAAAGCTGGGAAATACCGATGCTAAGAGTGCAGTGGATGACGTCTTCTCCACCGAGGCACAGCGATGGTTCGACAAGCATGTTGAAGTACTGAAGAGTATTCTGGACAATTCCATGAAGTCCTTCAATGCCAGGCGTGCCAGCGACAAGGCAAGAACTGCTGTTTTGAAGCAGCTTAACGATGTGGATACCAGAAGCAAGTTAGCCTCCTGCTCCTCGAAGAAGGCGGAGGAATGTGAGCTTTACATCGTAGAGGGTGATTCTGCGGGCGGTACCGTAAAGACTGCCAGAAACCGCAGGACCCAGGCTGTTCTTCCCTTACGTGGCAAGATATTGAATGTAGAGAAGGCTTCCTTAGAGAAAATCCTATTAAATAATGAAATTAAGGCCATGATTGCCACCTTCGGCTGTGGAATCGGGGATGATTTCGATATCAGCAAGCTGCATTACGATAAGATCATCATCCTGACCGATGCCGATGTGGACGGCGCCCATATCAGCACCCTATTGCTGACCTTCTTCTATCGTTTCATGCCGGAGCTGATCCTTGAGGGCAAGGTTTACAGAGGACTTCCGCCGCTTTATAAGGTTGATTATGAGACGAACGAGAAGAGTAAGAAGGTTAAGAGATCCGAGTATCTCTTCAATGATTTTGAGCTGGAGAAATTCCGCAAGAAAGCCGATCATAAAATCCTCAGCCTCCAGCGGTACAAAGGTCTTGGCGAGATGGATGCCCATCAGCTGTGGGAGACTACCTTGAATCCGGAGACCCGGATCCTGGCTCAGATCTCCGTCAGTGATACTGTAGAGGCTGATGAGGTAACCAATCTGCTGATGAGCAGCAATGTACCCCCCAGGCGCACCTTCATAATGGAAGAAGCAAAATACGCAAAGCTTGATATCTAAGGGAGGATTTTATGAAAACCAATACAGAACAACTGATCCAACTGGATTTTTCTGAAGAAATGAAGAACAGCTTCCGTGATTATGCGATGAGTGTCATCTTAGCCAGGGCGCTTCCCGATGTACGGGACGGTCTGAAGCCGGTACAGAGAAGAATTCTCTACTCCATGGTTGAATTGGGTCTGGATCCTGCTAAACCCCATAGAAAGAGTGCCCGTATCGTCGGTGATACCATGGGTAAATACCACCCTCACGGTGATAGCTCCATCTACGAGGCGTTGGTGCATATGACGGAGGATTACTCCTTAATGGTACCCCTGGTAGACGGTCATGGCAACTTCGGTTCCATTGATGGCGACGGAGCGGCAGCGATGCGTTATACGGAAGCCAGGCTATCTCCCGGTTCCATGGCATTACTGGATCATCTGGAAAAGGGACTGGTAGAATTCGTGCCAAACTTCGATGACAGCGAGAAGGAACCGACCGTTCTCCCTGCTATGATCCCAAATCTTCTGATTAATGGTACCACCGGTATTGCAGTAGGTATGGCAACCAATATCCCTCCCCATAATCCGGACGAGGTCATAGACGGTGTCATTGCATATATGGATAATCCGTTTATTACGGTACGAAGACTGATGGAATACATCCCTGCACCTGATTTTCCGACCGGAGGCACGATCATCAACCAGGATGATATGGTGATGATCTATGAAACCGGTGAGGGTAAGGTTAGGCTTCGTTCTAATGTAGTGATTGAAAACGGGGATAACGGACGTAAGAATATTATTATATCGGAGATCCCTTATACCGTTGCCGGTAATAAGACCAAGCTTGTGGAGAGTCTCGCTTCCCTGGTGAAGGACAAGGTATTTGATGAGATCTATGATATTCGGGATGAATCCTCCAAGGAGGGGATCCGGATCGTAATCGAGGTCAAGAAGGACCGGGACCTGGAAAATCTGTTGAACGGTTTATATAAGAAGACCGTGATGGAGGATACCTATTCCGTGAACCTCCTGGCAGTTAAGGATCAGCAGCCGATCGTATTCAACCTGAAATCCATGATACAGGAGTTCGTTGACTTCCAGGTAGAGCTGTATACGAAGGAGTATAATTTCCTGTTGGATAAAGCCATGAAACGTCTGGAGATCGTAGGCGGCTTGATCAAAGCCACCGATGTGATCGACCTGATCATAGAGATCCTAAGAGGAAGCACCTCCATCAAGCAGGCGAAGGCATGTCTGACAGATGGTAATACACAGGATATCCGGTTCAAATCCGAGCAGTCAAAGAAGGAGGCAGCCACCTTAAATTTCACGGAGCGCCAGGCAGATGCCATCCTCTCCATGCAGCTCAGTAAATTAATCGGTCTTGAGATCCTGAAGCTTCATGAGGAGAATACTGATCTGATCTCTTCGATCGATGAATATAGGAAGATTCTCGGAGACACCAGGGAATTATATAAGGTAATCAAGGGTCGCCTGCGGGAATACAAGAAGCTATTCCATAGGGAGCGGAGAACCAAGCTGACGAATGCCATCAGCTCGGATTATGTGGAAGAGGTTAAGATTGAGGATATCTATATTCTGATTGACCGCTTCGGTTATACGAAGTCCGTGGATGTTACCAGCTATACAAGAGCCTCGGAGGATAATCTGAAGGAATTCGTCCATATCATCCAGATGAAAAATACGGACAAGCTTTGCTGCTTTACCGCGGAAGGCAATATGTATCAGGTGAAGGCGGAAAGCATACCAAAATGCAAGCTGAAGGATAAGGGCGCCCTGATCCATACGCTTTGTAAGCTGGATAAGGAAAATGTTATTCTGTACACCTCCTTTGAACAGCTTTTTGAGTCCCAGCTGCTCTTTGCCACGAAGAAGGGCTTCATCAAACAGGTCTCCGGAGCCGAATTCGAGACAAACCGTTCTGTCATCAATGCTACCAAGCTTGAGGATGGAGATGAGGTAATCGGCATTACCCTGATGTCTGCCCATGAGGTCCTGGCCGGGAATATGAAGGTTATCATCCTGACCGATAAGAATCTCTCCCTCGGCTTCCCCTTATCGGAGGTCTCCGAGCTGAAGAAGACCAGCCGCGGTGTGAAGGCAATTACGCTGGATAAGAATGACAATGTCTGCTTCGCCACAGCCTTAGGACCCAATACAGATACCTTTATTTATAACGATAAACCCCTAAGTGCGAAAAAGGTTCGTAACCGGAAGCGCGGAGATAAAGGCCAGAAAGCTCAGCTGTAATGAATTGAATGGACATAAAAAAGCCCTATCGCAATGTCAGTTGTTAGATAGGGCTTTTCTGGGGTAATAAAAAGCAAGTTTAAATTATTTTGCGTTCGAGTAATCCAGCCGAAAGCTTGATACTTTCCTTCGTTTTAGTGAAATCATATTTTAAGAAAGAAAGCTGTTCCTCGTTCGTTCTGCCGATATTTTTGATATCCATCTGCTGGAAGAGTGCTTCCAGATGGTCTGAAAATCGATTTAAGTAGCGGATGTACTGATCCAATAGCTCGTTGAATTCATTCTCCTGCTCATTTAAAAGGGAAGTCTCAAGCTGATAGGACAGTTCCGCAATATCAATGGCTCCGACATTACTCAGCATCCGCTGCAGTGTCTGAGTTATCGTTCTAAGCCCGGTAAACTCTCCTGTACGATACATGGACTCCAGAATGGGCAGTTTGGCCTTGATGCTTTTCAGTATTGACAGCAACGCTTGTATGTAGTTGTCCATATTCCCCAAGAAATAACGATATCCGACATTGTATTCTATCTCAGGAATACAATCGAATACCTCCCTGGTAATATTCTCTCCCATAAAGTACCTCCGAACTGATCTTCCTCTGGCTATAAAATACCATATATTGTAACACCACAACTAAATAGTACCATGATATTGTGGAAATGTAAACTAAAAACATGAATTTTTATAGCTAGTAATTTTTTCCTATTTTCCGACATGATTTTTTATTATCGTTATGATCGGAATAGGATAGATAATTCTTAAATAAGGACCTGATCTCCTCTTACTAAATTCAAATTTTATCAATAAATATACAAACTCGAGGGCTTGTCATTTAAAATGAAATGTTGTATGATAAAACATACATTTTAATCGGAACTTAAAGGAAAGCTTATCTGCACGTATCATACGTATTAGGAGGTTACAAATTGGAAAAAGAAATAGTTATTGTACTTGACTTCGGTGGACAGTATAACCAGCTGATTGCCAGACGTGTCAGGGAATGTAATGTT
>JAEZHX010000184.1 GCA_023436765.1 Bacillota bacterium | reverse complement strand
TAAGGACTACAATCAAAATATAAAAGAGATATGTCATAACCACCGCTCCTGTCTTCATTATCCTCTCATTGTAAAACATCAGGTTTAGGTTGTCCATCCTCAAATGAAATTATATGAAATAAGTTTTGGTTGCATGTTTCATTCCCCTATGCGTATAATAATGGCGCCGTACATTTAAGCACGACGCCACATAAAATCATCTAATCATATCTGGTACATCAGTCTCTAATATATCTGACGTATCTTACAGGATTACGGTAATACATATTGGAGATCTTAATACCGTCCCTCTTATTACTTGCATGGATAATCCTATCGTTGCCGATATAGATTGCCACATGATTAATACCGGAGCCGTTACCGTAGAATACCAGGTCACCGACCTTTAATTCGGATCTGGATATCCTAGTACCACTTGAACCCTGGCTGCCGGAGGTACGAGGAATGTAATAACCGAACTTCGCATAAATCTGTTGTGTGAAGCCGGAACAGTCGACACCCTCACCTAATCTGGTTCCGCCCCATACATAGCGTCCTCCTAAGTAATCCTTCGCCTTATTAACTAAGTTAACACGTAAGGAGGATACTCCGGAGCCATACTGAAGCTCTTCCATGGAACTGGCCTTCGGTAAGGTGTATGCTAAGGTAACATATTCCTTACATACGTAACCTACTGTACCTTCTTGGGTATCGGAGTCAAGGCTTACCTTCACCCACTTATCATATTCATCACCATAGTTTAATACCAATTGATCAAGAACCAGTAATTCTTCTCCCTTGGCAATCGTATCAATTACCTCAGAGTCTTTTGCCGAGGGCTTATTCCTTACATTCAGTCCGTCTGTTTTGGAGATTGCAACCGGTGTAGCTAATTTTGCTGCCAGCTTTGACGCCCTGTCTCCGGTGATCAGAAACTCTGTCTTCACGTAGCCGGTAACACCATTGGAGTTAATCTTCGTCCAGCCGTTGCCGCTATCTGCTTCCACAATATCAACGCTACCGTCCTTGGGAAGCTTACCAACAATCTTCTCATTCTCTCCGGGGCCTTTACGGATATTTAAGTTGTCTGTTACATCTGCGATACCAATATTATTAAATCCGGGAATCGGAATTTCATCTGATGTGAAGGTGGATACTGTTACCATATCCGAACCATTCAGTTTTGTACTTGATAAATCTTTGTCGTAAATGTAACCTGCTACCGGCTCTTCAAAAGCCAATGCGGTTTTTGGATTTGTTGCAAGTATTATTGCTCCTGTTACACAAACCAAGGAAAACTTGAATAGCTTATTTTCCATTCGATGATCCTCCAAATTTCGCTTGTTTTTATCACACGAAGTATCTGATACTCAGGTATGTAATTAGCTTTAAGTTCAAATATTACGTAAATATTAAATATGTTACGTGTGTATTATAGCAAACACTAACATTTTTGTCAATGATATGTCACACTTATTTTATTTTTTAGTTAATATATATAAAATATGGAAAAAGAAAGCTACCTAGACCAAAAAACAAGGTTCTAGGTAGCTTATTATTAACTTTTTATTAAATAATAATACAGATGAGTCCCCCGTTGCTGTCATTAATAATTTTCTGCATGGTTTCCTGAAGCTTAAGCTGGCTGTCGTCAGTAAGCTTATTGATCTTGCTGTTAATGCCTTCATCCACCAGCTGACGGACTGATTTTCCGAAGATATTCGTCTCCCAAATCCCTTCCGAATTCTCTAAGGCGTTATCATTGATATAGCTGATCAAATCTCTTGCCTGTTCCTCTGAACCGACGATCGGAGCAACCTCGGTCAGAATATCTGCCTTGATCATATGGATGGACGGAGCACTGGCCTTAATCTTAACACCGTATTTGTTACCATGCTTCATGATCTCAGGTTCCTCAATACGTATCTCCTCCTTCACCGGAGATACTATACCATAGCCCTTACCCTTTACCTGGTTCACAGCGGCGGAAACCTTCTCGAATTCCGACTTCCTGGCAGCAAGCTCCCTTAAGGTCGAAATCAGCTGGTATTCACCGGTAATCGGAACACCGATCAGGTCACTTAAGATCTGGTAATAATATACATCATCAAATTCTACATTTACATCCACGCAGCCGTTTTGCATGTCAACATTGTCAATCTTAAACCGTCTTACATATTTACTGTCGTTTTCAAAATTATTTGTCCTCGCATCCTTCACCTGTGTAATGTTATCGAACAGATTCTTCACGGAAGCAATCAGATCTACCTTCAGCCAATGGTCGGCAGGCAGCATTTCTGCCCATTTCGGCATATAGAAATCCACTTCCGAAACAGGGAAGACATTCAGAATATTCTCCATGATTTTATTGATATCGTCCTTCTTCAGCTGTTCGCAGTTCACCGGCAGAACCGTGACATTATACCTGTCAGAGATTTCTTCTGCGATCCGGACGGTTTCATTCGAATAAGGCTTATTCGTATTCAGGAGTACTATGAAGGGCTTACCGAGATGCTTTAGCTCCT
>JAEZHX010000156.1 GCA_023436765.1 Bacillota bacterium | reverse complement strand
ATTGGGATATTCTCTTAGGATATAATCCGAGCACCTGCCAAACATGATACAGGCTTCCTTTTGGTCCGCAACCTCTCGTATCACCTCGGCCTGGGCATTAATTGCCTTTTCCGAGAAAAAAGAAGTGGAAGAGCCATACCCAAACTCGTCGAAAAGACGGTTCTGCTTCCTGTTCATGACTTCATCGGATTCTTTAATGACATCCCTGTGAACCCCCGCCTTCTCAGCAGCCAGATCAACCAAATCCTTATCATAAAAGGGGACACCTAACCTGCTGGCAAGGGTACGCCCTATCTCACGTGCATTACAGCCAAATTCTCTGCTGATCGTTATTATATATTTCTTCATAAAATCCCTCCTAGCGTCTTCCCTTGTTCAGCTTTCTTTCCAGCAATCGGATGATAAATGCCAGCGGTATGCAGATGATCAAATACACACCGGCCAGGATCGTGTAAGATTCAATCGTCAGGAAGGTCTGGGCCGTATAGGCCTTAGTCGTCATCAGAAATTCCTGAGCAGTAATATAGGCCATCAGGGAAGTATCCTTTACCATCATGACCAGATAGTTACCGAATACGGGTATGGAATTACGGAAGGCCTGCGGGATTACAATCCCGAATAAGGCTTGAAGATTGGAGCAGCCTAAGGCCAGCGCTGCCTCCGTCTGACCGTGGTCAATGGATATCATGGCAGATCGGATAACCTCCGAAATATAAGTACCATAATTAACGGCCAGTCCGATGATGCCTGCAGTCATAGATTTCATAGAAAAGGAGAAATCCTGTACCCCCAGAAGACTTGCAACTATTTCAACCAGAATAGGAATAACGTAATAGATATAAACCATCTGGACCAACAGCGGTGTACCACGGATAAACTCCTGAAAAATGATGATGATGCGGTTTAAAACCTTATTTTTTGCCACTCTTCCTAATGCCAGGATAAATCCGAAAAGGATTGCAAACAGAAATCCAAAAACCGTAGTAAGGACAACAATGTATAATGCATCACCAAGCAACTTAGGAAGCAGCTCTTCGAAAGCCTTTGGGAAATTCAAATTCTCTATTACTCTCATACATACCTCCTGCCTGCTATTTGTTCAGTACACGGGATAAGAATTCCTTGGTTCTTGGATTTTTTGGATTCGTAAATATCTCCTCCGGTGTGCTGTCCTCTACCACATAGCCTCCATCCATGAAGATTACCCTGTGCGCTACCTCCTTAGCAAAGCTCATTTCATGGGTGACTACTGCCATCGTCATGCCGTCCCGGGCCAACTCCCTCATTACCGTTAATACATCCCCCACCAATTCCGGATCGAGAGCAGAAGTTGGCTCGTCAAAGAGCATGATCTTTGGATCCATTGCCAGAGCGCGGGCTATGGCGACACGCTGCTGCTGGCCGCCGGATAGGGTGGACGGATACACCTTCGCCTTATCCGCCAGTCCGACCTTCTCCAGCAGCACCATAGCGTTCGCCTGTGCCTCTTCTTTTTTCTTCTTTAGATTATGGATCGGAGCATAGGTGATATTATCCAGTACATTCATAAAAGGAAACAGATTAAATCGTTGGAAGCACATACCCACACCTTTTCTGTAATTCCGTACATTAAACTTATGTCTTAAGATATTCTCACCCTGATAGAGGATTTCTCCGGCAGTCGGAATCTCCAGGAGGTTCAGACACCGCAGGAAAGTGCTTTTTCCTGAGCCGGAGGGCCCAATTAATACAAGAACCTCTCCCTCTCCTATGGATATATTGATATCCTTTAAAACCTTAAGATCCCCAAAGCTTTTTTGTAATCCCTTCACTTCCAGTAATGTCATTTTGATCAGCCTCCTTCTGTCCCAGATGATTTACCTCTTATCTTCTATTCCGTCCTGGTATTGATGTCATGGGTGCGGTTTTCATTCGTAATCATATGAAGCTTTGGATCAAGACCGTAATCCTTGAACACCTGATCAATAAAGCCTTCCTCTCTGAGCTCGGCAACCACAGCATCCACCTCTTTCATAAAAGCGATATTCTCAAAGGTAACAGAGGGAGCAATCCTGCCGATTGTGGTCTCATCATCCACATAGTTTTCGGCAAGCTTCAGATCCTTCACCGTATCCGGGGAATTGGCGAATAGATTCTCAAGAACAGTGGAATCTGTCAGGAAGGCATCTATCTTACCGTACTGGAGAGCAACGATGGATTCTGACTGATCACCGGTTGCCCGCGCCTCTTTAATCAGTCCTGCTTCCTTCCAGCCCTCCACCGAGGTCTGCCATACTGTACCCGGGGTATACCCAATTACCGTTTTAGCCGGGTCAAAGTCCTCGATTCCGCTGATGGTCCCATTCTGCGGTACTAACAGTCCACCACCCTGCGTATACCAAATCTCACCGAAATACACCTGTTCAGCCCTGTCGGCCCTGATATACATGCAGTCTGCGATGATATCGATATTACCTGCATTCAGATTTAAGATTAATTCCGAGAAAGGAATTAAGGACATTTCAACCTTGGCTATACCAAGCCTCTTAGCAACTTCCTTGATGATTTCTGCATCCACACCGGAAAATTCACCGGATTCCTGGTCGATATAAGCAAAAGGGGCATCACCTGAGGAGCCGACGATCAAGGTCCCCTTCTCCCTGAGTGACTTCAGTATTGGGCTAACTTCTTCCTCTGCAGCAGGGGTGCCCTCATCTTTGGCTGCAGCACTATCCGCTACTTTATCCGTTCCTGCTTCTTCTTTGGGTAATGCATCCTTCTGCGCGCCGGTCTCCTTCTCTGAGCTGCAGCCTGTCAGAATTAGGATGGATAACATAAATACCATAGTTATAAAGAGCCCAGTTAACCTTTTCCACATAATCCTTTTCATATTTACTCCTCCTTTTATTGGATGCAGAA
>JAEZHX010000153.1 GCA_023436765.1 Bacillota bacterium | reverse complement strand
GTCTGTTTATCGGTGCGGGTCATACTACATACTCCCTGTTCAGCAATATTTTATCCGGTATCATCATCAGAATGCCGATGGCATATCTGTTCAGTGAGGTCTTCGATATGGGCCTGTTTGGAGTCGGCCTGGCTGTTCCTGTGGCAACTTTAATTTCAATTCTCTGTAACAGCTGGTTCTACTTGTCCGGACGTTGGAGAAGACAGACTATTAAGCTGAATGACCAGACAGAATTTGAAAAGGAAACGAAGGTTGTTAGTAAAGCTGATGTGACAGAAGAAAGCGACAGGAATTTGCAGGAAGAAGTATGCCTGAGTGAGGAATAAAAAGACATTCTAATTTTATAAAATTGCAAAAAACAGTAGGCTTCCATAGTTTCAATGCATGTAAATAAACATGCATGAGCAGGAAGCCTACTGTACTTTTATAGGTATATAGTTAATGGACTATATTGTAGCAATGAAATATAAACTTTTGCAGACAACAGAAATTGATTGCCCATATAATCCCATACTTAAGCACTGTTGATTTTCTAGTAAAAAAATGGTATATTTTATTTTTAAAGAAAAATTTTCCATAGCCGGGGGATATTTATCATATGCAGCAAAACTCTTCAATGGAAGGGAAAAAATCGTTTCATAATAATGTAGTGAATATCAAAGCACTACGAAGGAGTAATCTACCGTATATCTTCATATGGGTCCTTTATTATGCCTGGGTGGTAGCCTTCACGACCTGGTGGACAGCATCTCCGGTTACAGAGATGGTATTTAATACAGGGTTCAGAAGCCTGATTCATTCCATTAATCTGATCTCCTCAGCGGCTTTCATATTCATCATCCGAAAGGATTGGTTTGTTAAGACCTCCCGTATCGGTGCCCTGCTGATTCTTTCAGGCATGAGTGCATTTCTGCTTATCCCAAAGGGTCCTGTGCAGCTATATTCGGTTATTGTAATCGGGATTACCCTGGGAATCGTAAATATCAGTATCCTGATTCCCTTTGTTTTCGCTTTAAATAATACAGAAAAATTCTATTCCGTAGTCGTGTCTATCTTGATGATTAGTGTGGTGATGATGTTTCAGAGTGGCTCGTTTTCTGACAATGCCCTGGGAAACCGGGAGCAGCTGCTATCCCTGATCCTGTTGATTATTCCGCTCTGTGCGACTATGTATTTTAGAAGTAGCAGTATATCGGAGGGAGAAGGGACAGAGGAAGCTTCGGAGATAAAGCCGAGAATTTATCTGACTCTGTTATATAACTGCGCGAATGCAGTTCTCTGTAAGGGGGTCGGCAAGGGTGTGCTCGATATCACGGCCGGAATGCAGGGGAATTCCATCTACCATTGGTATTATATCGGAGGATTATTGGGATGTTTTATCTACATAGCGGTCTATGCACTTTCCGGCAAGGCTGTGATCTGGTTAAGTAATGTAACCTTCAGCAGTATTGCCATGGGCCTTTTCTGCAATGCCTTTGCCTCCAGCACCCCTTCCATGGGATACGTATTTGCAGTCCTGCTGGGTATCGGATGTACAGTCGGCATGATCAATGTATACTATATCCTGGCAGTAGTCGGGAAGAAATATAACAGCATGCGGTATCTTAGGCTGTCCATCCTGCTGATTGGGGTATGCGGAGGAGTAACCGGAGTGGTGATCGGTAATTTGATTAATAAAATCAACTCCGATCAGATATCTGTCATGTCTTCGCTGATTGCAGTAGCCTTTATGCTAATGTTCCTGGTATTATCACCCTTCCTGTCCCAGGCACAGTATTTTGAAGATTGGGCAAAGGACTCGGGAAAGATGGAGATAGACAACGGGAAGGATACTGTATTCCAACAGTACCATTTATCCAAACGTGAGGTGGAGGTCTGCAAGCTGCTATTGGAAGGCTATACCTTAAGACAGATTTCCGCAATCCTGTCGATTGCTTATTCCACTGTAAATACATACTGTACCTCTTCCTATAGAAAGCTAAACATCAACAGCAAGACTGAACTGATCATGTTGTTTAAGAATTACGTCAAATAACACTATTTATATGATTTTCAGAGTGCCTCATTAGAACTAATGAGGCACTTTCTTCATGTATTCCTCTGAACTAATGAATGGATTTTTGCCTTCCGACAGAGCAGAATGAAGCTGCTGCAGGAAAGTGCTGCATAGATCAGGAAAGGAAGGGGGAGAAGATATGGCTCTGCTGGACCGGTTTCTGCACAGGCGACATCCGGAGTATAATTCATCCGTCGCAAGCAGTGAGACCGGAAGTAAAAATTTGGCGGAGAATACAGCTGCCCTTGAGGGTTCTGAGACAGACAAAGAAAAGCTGGTATACGGATTGACTGACAGGGAGTATGACTTCTACCTTTTGCTTGTGGAGGGTTTTTCCCCGAAGGAGTGTGCACAAATGCTGAAGCTCAGATACGCCGATGTAAAAGCATGCATACCGGAGCTATTCCTTAAGCTTAAGGTCAGCACAAGGGCAGAACTGATCATTCATTACAGAGGAATCAAAAAGGTAAATGAAAAAGAGATTAATTAATCAGGGAGGACTAAGATGAAGAGAAAAAAGAGTATAAGTTTATTGATGGCATTTGTTATGGCTGGATCGTTATTCGTCGGGCTGACTATGGAGACTAAGACAGCAAAAGCAGAAGACGGTCTGGTGCTGCATCTGAAATTTGACGGAGATCTGACAGACGCCTCCGGCAACGGAAACAATGCAGAATGCACCTATGGCAAGATTACCTATGAAGATGGAATCTATGGACAGTGCGCAGTTTTTGACGGTAAAAGCTACCTCGAGATACCGGATAGCGACTCCTTGGATCTGGATCAATTCACGATTTCTATGTGGGCCTATAAATCTAAGAATCAAAAGCAGGATTATTGGACCCCCTATCTGCAGAAGGAACACGATGAAGAGTGCTGGGCTTCCCCCTATCAGCTTTATGAGATGAATGATAACCTGCCCCTGATCTATCTCCATGATACCTCGGACGGTACGGAGATGGACCAGCTCTCTGTCTCTGGCAAGTGCATCGATGTGAGAAAATGGTTCCTCCTCACGGCCACCTATAACGGGTCGGAGGTTAGGATCTATGAGAACGGTACTCTGATGAAGAAGGAAAGTGTTACCGGCTCCCCGGCTGCCACCATCGGAAACCTCTATGTAGGCATGATGGACGGTGAGTATTTCTATAACGGTAAATTTGATGACCTAAAGATCTATAATAAGGGATTATCGGCAAGTGAGGTAGGAGCACTCTATGAGAATGGCTTATCTGCGAAACCGGAATACCTGACCCAGACGGACGCTCTGGTTGCTCATTATAAGTTCGACGGTGATTACAATGACACAACTGATTTCGGTAATGATGCTGAGCTGACGGCAGGCAAGGTTACTTTTACTGATGGAAAGAATGGCAAAGCTGCAAAATTCGGTAAGAGTTCCTACCTGGAGGTACCAAGTAATGAGAGCTTAGAATTTGACCAGGGCTTTACTCTGACAGCCTGGATCAAAAACGCCAAAGAGGAAACGAATATGACCCTGATCAATAAGCCCGGGCCCAGCACGCAGATGTCTTCCGATGAGATAGGCTACCGGTTCCATGTTTACGAAGATTTTTATGATTTCAACTATGTTCCCTTTGAAAATCAGACCTATCATGAAACCTCCAGAGTATCCTTTGATAAGAATGTTAATAAGTGGACCCATGTGGCGGTTACCTTTGATACGGAAGAAATCCGCTGGTATGTGAACGGTAAGCAGATATATAAGGAAGAGGTTCCAGCATTTGAAGGCTGCCCGATTGCACATAACAACGGGAATCTGATGATCGGATCCGATGGGGAATATTTCTTCCAGGGTGAGGTAGATGAGTTAAAGCTATATAATTATTCTCTGGCTGCTAAGGATATCGTGAAGGATTATGAACAGGTGGACAGTCTTCTGATCAGTGATGCGAATGGAAAGAGCATTAAAGTGATGAAAGCGAAGGGGACAGTCGATTTGGAAGTAAGCCGTAAGTATATCGAAACCGGCAAGACCAGCAAGCTGACCTCCGGAGTTACCTATAAATCTTCTAATTCCAAGGTGTTTACCGTCAGTAAGACAGGTAAGATAACTGCGGTTAAGAAAGGAACAGCGAACCTGACGATCAGTCACGGAGCTCTCTCGAAGACCTATAAGGTCACTGTAAAATAGAGGGACAGATAAGTAAATATAGATACTATAAAGGAAATACCGGGTCCATAAGACCCGGTATTTCCTTTATAGAACAGAGTGGATAAAAACAGGTGGGGGATTATATGAAAATTTCTATGGAACCATAAGTAATATAACAACTAATCCTCGCATTTACATATTAATCCAATTACTAATTTTTGTCAAATACTATTTATTTATATCGAAGATTGTTATATGAGGATGAGTTATTTATGAATGAAAAAGAAATCAGGTTAACGGACATACTATGCATATGTACCGAAACATGTTTTAACTAAAGGATTATTTAGTAACATTTTTTCTCTAGTCAAATTCATAGTACTATGGTATAATTAGTCTGACGGACAAAAAGATTGTGATAAAATTGACAAAAAAGGTCGAAAAATGTATAGTTTTGGCCAAAACATTTTATGAAGGAGCAATTATGGAAAAAAGAATAGTAATTGTCGGTGCCGGATACGCCGGTATTCTGGCAGCCAAGAAATTAGCGAAAAAGCTAAAGAAGCAGGAAGTGGATATTACAATTATTGACAAAAATCCATTCCACACAATGCTCACCGAGCTTCATGAAGTAGCTGCAAACAGAGTGGATGAAGACAGTATCAAGATCAGCCTGAAGAAGGTGTTTGCCGGACGTAAGGTAAATGTTAAGATGGATACCGTAACTTCCATTGATTTTAATAATAAAAAGGTAGTAGGCGATCAGGAGACCTATGCATATGATTATCTTGTTCTAGCAGCAGGATCCAAGCCTTCGTTCTTCGGCATCCCCGGAGCAGAGGAATTTACCAAGAAGCTTTGGTCCTTTGACGATGCGGTCATTCTTCGTGAACATATTCATGATATGTTCCGCGCGGCAGCTCGTGAACCGAAGGCAGAGGAGAGAAAAAGACTCTTAACCTTTTATGTGGTAGGTGCTGGCTTTACCGGTGTTGAGATGGTTGGTGAACTGGCTGAATATGTACCGTTTCTTTGTGAAAAATATGACATCAGGAGGGAAGAAGTTACCCTGGTGGATGTGGATGGATTAAGCAGAGCGATTCCTAATTTGACAGAAAAGCTTTCTGCTAAGGTGGCAAAGCGTCTGGATAAGATGGGTGTCAAATTAGTCCTTAACTCATTTGTAGCTGAAGTTGGTGAGGATTTCATTGATTTAAAGCAGAATGATAAGATTACCCGCTATTCCTGCGGTACCGTAATCTGGGCAGCAGGTATCCAGAGTGCCGACATAACAAAGGATGCGGGCAACACGCTCGAGCTTCAGCGTGGCGGACGTATCCAGGTGGATACATATCTTCGCTCCGTAAAGGATGAGAGTGTATATGTAATCGGTGATAACATGTACTTTATCGCTGAGGGCGAAGAACGTCCGGTTCCTCAGATGGTTGAAAACTGTGAACAGAGTTCTCATACCTGCGCTCATAACATAACCGTGGCAATCACCGGTAAAGGGGAGATGGAGGTCTACAAGCCGAAGTTCCATGGTGTAATGGTAAGCATCGGTGGACGCTATGCAGTCTGCCATGTTGGTCTGCCGGGTCATTTCTTCAGTATGCCTTCTTTCTTTGCTATGTTTGCAAAGCATTTTATTAATATTATCTATTTTATACAGGTACTCGGCTGGAATAAGGTATTCAGCTATGTGAAGCATGAAATCTTTACAATCCGTAACCGCAGAAGTTTTGTCGGTGGACATTTCTCCAACCGTACACCCAGCTTCCTGTTAGTTGCGCTAAGAGTATGGCTCGGTGCTGTCTGGTTATTTGAAGGTGTGCTTAAGATTGTAGAAGGCTGGTTCAAAGCTCCGAAGCTAAATGAGTTCTTTGGATGGGCAAATGCTTTCTATGATAAGATTTTAAATCCAGCCGCGGCAACATCAGCTCCTGTAGACGGAGCCTCCGCAGCGACAACCGCAGCCGCAGATGCCGCTGTAAGAGTGATGTCCAGTGTTGGAAATACTGCAGGTAAGCTGATCCATTTAGCTTCAGATGCAGTATCCGGAGCAACCGCTTCTGTAGCAGCTGATGCCGCTACCGGAGCAACCGCAGCAGCAGACGCCGCAGTTGGTGCAGCCCAGCAGACAGGTAGCATTCTTTTGAATTTTGATTTCCTTGGATTATTTAGGACTATTTTCGTATCCGGTAAGGACCTTGCAGATTCCAAGCTGGCAGATTATGCATTTAAGCTGGATGTTCCTCTGATGAATTGGTTTCTGGATAAGTTCGTATTACCCTATGACGGCGTTCAGCTGTTCATGCAGTACTTTATCGTAATCGCTGAGATATTAATCGGTCTGGCCTTAATTGGAGGTCTGTTCACAACTCCTGCCGCAGCCTTCTCACTGGTACTGCAGTTCATGTTCGTATGCACCACCGGTTTGTATCTCGGAACCTTCTGGATGATTTTTGCCGCTATAGCCGTATTAATCGGAGCAGGCAGAACCTTTGGCCTTGATTATTATGCAATGCCGGGGTTAAAGAAACTATGGAAGAAATTACCTCTTGTAAGAAAGTTGTATATTTATAATGACTAATTTATTAAAGATGGATGAAGACAATGGAATAAAGTATGAAGAGGCATTAGGGCTTGTCAAAGCGGAATTGGAGCATACCTTATCCAGATCACCACTTATCATCCGTGAATACACGAAGCATCTGTTAGCCTCCCAGGGTAAGTATATTCGGGCAATCTCCGTCATCACGGCGGCAGAGGACAGGGGCGGAATGGTTCCTCCGGATGCAATCCTACTGGCAGCAGCGATAGAACTCGTGCACCTGGCATCACTGGTGCACGATGATATCATAGATAATTCAGACCTGCGTAGGGGAAATGTTACGCTTCAAAAGAAATACGGCAAGCGTACAGCTGTTATTTGCGGAGACTATCTCCTCAGTGTTGCACTTCGTATGGCGGCATCTTGTAATAAGAAACGTGATTATCTTGATCTTGAGCTGCATGACTATGTTGGTAAGGTATGCCTTGGTGAACTGAATCAGCATATCAACAACAACAATATCAATTTATCAACTTATCAGTATTTTAAGATCATCTCAGGTAAGACGGCTGCCCTATTTGAAGCCTCGTTCTTAGCAGGTGCCATGGCAGAAGGGCTAAGAGGAGCCGAGTTGAACCGGTACAGGCAGCTGGGCTATGAAATTGGAATGATATTTCAGCTTACCGATGATTGCATGGATTTTGAGAACACCAGGGCAGAAGCAGAGAAACCGGTACAATCGGATTATGAACAGGGTGTTATTACCCTGCCGCTGATCCATGCTTTCGCCGAACTGAGTGACTTGAAGGAGAAGGCAGCCAAGACAGGTATTACAAGGCAAGAGATCAATGAAGCGGTCGCTAGGACAGGCGGTCTTTCTTTCACACGCCTGATTGTGAAACAATATTACAATAAAGCAATGAAGCTGATCAATGCACTGGAAGCCTCAGACAGCAAAAAGGAGAAGCTGACCTATATCTTGAAGAAAGCTTCCCGTCTTGAATAGATATTGTAAGAAACCTGATCCGATAATATTAATTTGTAATGAAGGATGGGTGTCCATGCTGAAACGATTTTTAGATTATATTGAGATAAAAACTAAGATTACAAGTACCTTTGCGTTCCTGATGACAGTAGCTTATCTGACGTACCAGGAGCAGCAGATACGGTGGGGATTAACCCTTCTGTTTTTTGCAGCAATGTTCATATTCGACTTGACAACCACGGCAATCAACAATTATATTGATACGAAGAATAACCATCAAACGCTTCAATTTAGGAGAAGGACGGCACTGCTTATCATTTATGTACTGTTCCTTGTAAGTGTCGGACTGGGCCTGTATCTGGCTTATCAGACAGATGTAGTTGTTCTGCTGGCCGGAGGATTATGCTTCCTATGCGGTGTGTTTTATACCTACGGACCGGTTCCGATCTCCAGGATGCCGCTTGGTGAAGTGCTGTCAGGATTGTTTTACGGCCTATTGATCCCATTTATAATTTTATACATCAATATGCCGATGGGTACTTACCTGACTCTTGACCTGAACTGGGAGACAGTGAATTTAAGCCTTGAGATAGTGCCAATTCTGGCTTTAATTCTCTTCTCTGTCATCCCTTTTTGTACGACGGCGAATATTATGTTGGCGAACAATATCTGTGATCTGGAGAAGGACATCGCCGTAAAACGTCATACTCTGCCATACTATATCGGCAGAAAAGCAATTTATCTGTTCGCGGGATTGTATTATCTTTGCTATCTTGCAGTCATCGCCATGGTGGCGACGAGGATGATTTCCCCGGTTTGCCTGCTGTCTTTACTGACCATCGTTCCTGTCCAGAAGAACATCAATGCATTCTTTAAAAAGCAGGACAAGGCAACCACCTTTATGACTGCAATTATGAATTACATGATGATTATGGGGTCAGTTACCTTAGCTATTTTCATCAGTGCCGCGCTTTTTTGACAACTAAATCGTCTAAAAATTGACAGATTTTATTTGCTATTATTTTTATGGGTTTATTCTTCCGGCAAAAACCCGGCCGGATTTGAATAAAGATAACTAATCATTAACCTATTTATCAAAGGAGAAAGAAAAAGAATGAAAAAAATTATTGCCTTATTACTCAGCTTAACACTGGTAATGTCAATGTTAGTAGCTTGCGGTAAGAAAGACGCAGCAGAGCCTACGGCAGACCCCACAACAGCACCTACATCTGCACCTGCAGCAGATGATAAGAAGGATGATGCTGCAACAACAGATACAACAACAGAAGCTGCAGCAGCTAAGACCGGTCTTGCAGTAATCAACTCTATCGCAAAGTCCAAGAATGCAGCAGCTGATGCTGATGGTCTTGCTGAGGTGGACTCCACAGTAGTAGCAGTATTAGTTGGCCAGGATGGCAAGATCTTAAAGTGCTCCATCGACGTAGCACAGACTAAGGTCAACTTCTCTACAGAAGGTAAGCTGACAACAGATATAGCAACAGCATTCCAGTCCAAGCAGGAGCTTAAGGATGGTTATGGAATGAAGAAGGCTTCCGGTATCGGCAAAGAGTGGAATGAGCAGGCTGATGCATTCGAAGCATATGTAATCGGCAAGACAGTAGACGAAGTTAAGGGTATCGCTCTGAATGAAGAAGGAAAAGCATCCGGTGCAGATTTAACTGCTTCCGTTACTGTACATATCAACGAGTTTATCGACGCTATCGATAAGGCTGTTGCTAACGCGCAGGATATGGGCGCTAAGGAAACAGATAAGCTCGGCCTTGGCATTGCAACCAACATTGCAAAGTCTAAGGACGCAACAGCAGATGCAGCAGGTCTTGCACAGGCATATTCCTATTATACAGTAACAACAACAGATGCTGACGGTAAGATTACAAGCTGTATCATCGATGCTTCCCAGGGTAACGTTAACTTTGATGCAACCGGTGTTATCACCTCCGATTTAACAGTTGCTCCCCAGACCAAGCAGGAGCTTAAGGATGCTTACGGCATGAAGAAGGCTTCCGGTATCGGCAAAGAGTGGTATGAGCAGGCTAATGCATTCGCAGCTTATGTAACAGGCAAGACTGTTGCTGAGGTTAGCGGAATCGCAATGACTGAGGGTGTTCCCAGCGTAGCTGATTTAACCAGCTCCGTAACAGTACATGCTACTGATTTCGTTGCTACAATTGAAAAGTCTGTAGCTAACGCTCAGTAATGATACAAAACCAGGGTTTATAAGTATAACTGAATATTTAGGGGGGGAGTATTAATATCATAATACTCCCCTTTTATACATGAATAATGAATGCCTGCCAGGCTGGCATTCATTCATAGATAGTTCATAAATGTCAGGCCTGATGGCATGAATAGCTTATGGTCAAAATAAGTGAGACCGCCTGATCGGTTTTTAGAATGAGGTAAGTATCTTGAAGAAAAAATTATTATCAGTTCTTTTACTATTAAATATGGTTGCAGTGATGATGTCAGGCTGCAGCAAAAAGGAGCAGGAGCTGCAGCGTTATGAAGCTACGTTCCTGCAATTGTTCGATACGGTAACTACAATCGTTGGCTATGCAAAAAGCGAAGCAGAATTTGCTGACTTTACCCAGGCAGTATATGATGAACTTGAAATCTACCATCAGATGTATGATATTTATCACGATTATATAGGGATCAATAATATAAAAACAATCAATGACAATGCCGGCAAAGCTCCCGTTGAGGTGGATCAGAGAATTCTTGATCTTCTGGAATTCTCAAAAGAAGCGGATGAGCTAACAGGTGGTCAGATTAATATTGCTTATGGTTCAGTACTGAAGGTATGGCACGATTATCGTGAGGAAGGCGTGGATGATCCTGAGAATGCTAAGCTGCCACCAATGGAACTTTTGCAGGAGAAAGCCAAGCATATGGATATCAATAAGCTGACCATAGATAAGGAAGCTATGACTGTATATCTGGAGGATCCTGAGATGAGTCTTGATGTCGGAGCCATAGCAAAGGGCTATGCGACGGAACGGGTTGTACAGGATATGATAGCAAAGGGATATGATCATGCTATGCTCAGTGTTGGTGGTAATGTTCGAGCAATCGGCAGTAAGCCGGGTGATGAGGCTTGGAATGTAGGTGTTCAAAATCCTGATATGGAAAGTGATCAGACGAATTTGTATATTCTGAAACTGAAGGACTTATCCTTGGTTACCAGCGGCGATTATCAGAGGTATTATACAGTAAATGGAGTGAAATACCACCATATCATTGATCCGGATACGATGATGCCATCGGACTATTTTACATCGGTTTCTATTGTCACACAAAACTCCGGGATGGCAGATGCTTTGTCTACCTCTGTCTATAATATGCCTTATGAAGCTGGGCTGGCATTGATAGAGAGCCTTCCGGATACCGAGGCTGTATGGATCTTTAAAAATGGGGAGCATAAATTCAGCTCCGGTTTTAAGTCATTCCTTGAAGAAGGCAAATAGCAGAATTTGTTGGTGTGCAATCATTTGAATTATTTTTACATTTTTGGAAATAATGTAGGCATAGGTATACCAATGCATACAAGGAGGAGTTTTCAATGAAAGTAAAAGTAATTTTGGCGATACTGATTCTGTTTACATTTGTGTTAACGGGATGTGGTAAGAAAGATAACAAAGAGAATAATAATAGTACTTCCCCAAGCCCGGTCCAGTTAGAAGAGACTGGGTCTACTCCTGCAGTAACAACACCACCGAACGTTTCACCGACAGAAGGCGTTACGGATGCGGTAACCACGGCATCCATCGTTAATAATGAAGCTGCATTTTTAAATGCAATTAGTGCCAATGGAACCTGGATCATATGTCTCTTAAATGATCTGAAAGTGAATCAGGATATTACTCTAGAGGGTGAGTTTAAAAATGGCAAGGTGGATGATGCCGGAAAGGATATCATTCAGCGTAAGGTTGCTCTATATACCCAGGATGAGAACCGTAATATAACGGCACGCTTTACTCTGACGGCTCCGAAGTTTACGATTAACAGTCCGGAAGCCAGCATTCAGAGAGGAACCTTCGTAGGGGATTTATATGTCAACGCTACCAACTTCAAACTGGTTGATGCGGTCATCGAAGGAAATATCTATTTCAAGGATGCACAGGTTCAGTCCACGTTCTCTATGGATGAGACCAGCAAAGTAACTGGAACACAAGGACTTCAACAATAGTCTGTATGATAAATAGATCTGGGAGCACCTAACGGCTGATGTGATACAGCCTGTGTGGTGCTCCTTTATATGTGGCAAGAGGGCAGAATTGCCACTATAGGCTGAACTGTAACTTTCCTGATATATATTCCTGATATCCCTTTGAAATACCAGCTCTTTCTGATATAATTTTTTCATATCAGGAAAGGACAAACAGAATGAATAATATTATTTTAATCGGTATGCCCGGTGCAGGGAAAAGCACTGTCGGAGTCCTGCTGGCGAAGGTGCTGGGAATGAATTTCATAGATTCGGACCTGCTAATCCAGGAGCAGGAGAAAAAGCTCCTTAAGGATATCATCGCAGAGGAAGGTTTGGAGGGATATCTTAAGGTAGAAAATCGAGTAAATAAGGAGATGATCGCAGAACATTCCGTAATTGCCACGGGAGGGAGTGTGGTCTATTGTCCTGAGGCGATGGAGCATTTAGACAGGATCGGAACTATCATATATATCAGGCTGGAATTCGATACAATCGAGGCACGACTTGGCAATATCAGACAGAGGGGAGTCGTAGTAAAAAGCGGACAGAATCTGAGGTCACTTTATGAGGAACGTTGCCCGCTCTATGAGAAATATGCCCACATGACAGTGGACGGGGAAGGCCTGTCGCTGGAGGAGGTTTTGGATGCTATTACCACTCTTATCAGGCAGAAACAGTCTGGCGCTTATTGACAATTTTATCGTATCCTGTATAATTAAACTATCAAAAGATGTGGAGGTAATAGGATGGGATTTTGTAGTAATTGTGGATCAGAAATCAAGGAGGGTACCGTTTTCTGCAGCAACTGCGGGACCAAAGTAGCGGCGGCCGGACAACAGACACCCGGCAACACACAACAGGTTATGCCGAATTATACTTCGAATGGCTATACCGGTTACAACCAGCAGGGGAACAAGCCCAATAATAATAAGGTCATTGGTATGGTAGTAGTTGGTGTTGCAGCTGTGGCTGTTTTATTTATACTTTCTAAGCTTTTCGGTGCAGTCACCACTCCCGGTTATGAGAAGCCAATCAAATATGTATGTGATGGTATTGAAAGCGGAAGCTTTAAGACGGTGATGAAGGCATTTCCCGAGTACATAACTGACCAGATGGAAAATTACTATGGGGACGAGATGGACGAATTGATGGACGGCATGGTTGACGACCTCAAGGATGAATATGGCAAAGGGATAAAGATATCTTATAAGGTTACTGATAAGGATAAGCTGGATAAGGATGACATCGAGACATTAGAGGAAGATGTCGAAGACTACTATGATGAAAAGGTCAACATTAAAGATGCCTATGAGATCGAAGTGGAGATGAAGATCAAAGGCTCTGAGGGAAGCGAAAAAGACGAAAGCAATGTAACAGTAATTAAGGTGGGTTCCAAATGGTACCTGTATGACCAGTCATTTATGGGCTTCTAGTTCTAGCTGATTTTGGAGGGTAAGGAATGGAATTTTTTGAAAAGATCGGGAACAAGATTTCCTCAGGAAGTAAAGACGTAGCAAAGAAAGCAAAGGATATGACGGAATTGGCGAAGTTAAATTCCAAGGTCAAGAATTACGAAGACATGATAAAGGAAATGCAGCTACAGATCGGAAAGTTGTATTTCGAAGCCAACAGAAATAACCCGGCACCGGAATTCATGGAGCTATTCCAGAATGTAATCAATGCCCAGGGTGCTATCGAAAGATGCAGAGAAGAGATCTTTGCCATTAAAGGTGTGCGTAGCTGTGTCAGCTGTGGTGCGGAGATTCCGAATAATTCAACCTTTTGCCCTGCTTGCGGTACTAAGAATGAGTTTATTGAAGTTCCCTATACAGCAGTGACGGATATGTTCTGTCCCGGCTGCGGTTCCGGTTTACCGTCAGACACGGTATTCTGCCCGAACTGCGGTACGAAAGTAAACTAAATTGTACAGCGCCCTTTTACTATATTTGTTTATCACATGTTGGATAAAAAAACAGCGTGTGATTATTATCCACCAGAGACACGTTCTCACTCGATTGTCGCACATAACGGTACATAAGGTTGATGGCAGATAAATATATCTGCCACAACCTAAGTACCGATGGCGGTCTCTTTGTGGATGAATAATCACACGCTGTTCTTTTATTTTATTGATGTGATAAACATTCAGGTATTGAGGGCGCTGTTACTACTTTATAAAGAACCTCTAAGTCAGCTTAGAACTTTCGGCTTTATTCTTCCCATAAACAGCGGTCTTCCAGTATTCGAACCACTTCCTCAAGCCCGATGCGGTCCTCTTCGTCAAATCTGTTTAGGATAGGACTGTCGATATCCAATACTCCGATTACGCGGTCTTTCGATTGGATTGGTACAACGATTTCTGATCTAGAGGCACTGTCACAGGCGATATGACCCGGAAAAGCATGGACATCGGGTACCAACTGAGTTCTGCCTTCCGAAACAGCAGTTCCGCAAACACCCTTTCCGACCGGGATATGGATACAGGCCGGTTTCCCCTGGAACGGTCCCAGTAATAATTCCCCGCGTCGCATCAGATAGAAGCCTACCCAGTTGATTTCCTGCAATGCTTGTCCCAGAAGAGCAGAGGCATTAGCCAGATTTGGGATTATTTCTGTCTCACCGTCGAGTAATGCTTTCAGCTGTGCATGAATGAAAGCATAGCATTCTTTTTTATCCTCAGGATACATCGAGCTTAACTCATTCATTGTGATCTCCTTACTTATCAAATAGTCGGTTCATTTTCTCACGAATTCGGGTTTCGTTTCCTTTGGTCTCATTCTTTGCCACCTGATACATTCCATCGGAATCCTGAATCAAGGTATCCCCTTCCCTACAGCCGAGGGGTAGTCTATATTTTGGGACCTTACTGAAGGCCTTCGCTTCATCCTCGCATATGGCATAGCTGCCCTCAAAACGGTCAATGACTAATTTCTTCATGATGTCTCCTCCTGTGTCTGTATGATGTCTAAATGCTTATGTTAGCCACTGTAATATAAATGATCTAATTCATAGGATAAGGCTCCGTATTGACGGATATGGTCTTCCCATCCGTAGTAAAAATAATATTTTGCTGTTTATCTGTCCGGTATACGGAGATATTCCGTTCAGCCAATGCTTGAAGGATTACCTCATGGGGGTGCCCGTATTCATTGTCTTCTCCGACGCTGATAACAGCATGGGAGGGTGACACTTCATCAAGAAATTCTGAACAGGAGCTGTATTCCGAACCATGATGGGATATCTTTAGAACATCAGCTGATAGATCCAAGCCATTCTTTAGCATCTCCTGCT
>JAEZHX010000066.1 GCA_023436765.1 Bacillota bacterium | reverse complement strand
GATATAGTTGGAGCAGGAGGAGAATTATGGATTGGCTATCAGATCTTAACCCGATCACCCAGGCGTTAATTGCAACACTGTTTACCTGGTTTTTGACTGCACTTGGATCGTCCACCGTATTCATATTTAAGAGTATTAATAAAAAGGTATTAAACGGAATGCTGGGGTTTGCGGCAGGAGTCATGATTGCTGCAAGCTTCTGGTCATTATTGGCGCCGGCGATCAGTATGGCGGAGGAAGCGGGTTCGATACCCTGGATTCCGGCTGTCATTGGTTTTCTAGCAGGGGGTGCTTTCCTCTGGGGTGTTGATAACATTATGCCCCATCTTCATATCGGCGATGCAAATCAGGAGCCGGAGGGTGTGAAGACCAGCTGGCAGAGGAGTGTATTGCTGGTATTAGCGATTACGCTTCATAATATACCGGAGGGCCTTGCAGTAGGTGTTGCCTTCGGTGCAGCGGCAGCAGGTCTACCTTCAGCCACCTTGGCAGGGGCAATTGCCCTTGGCCTTGGCATCGGATTGCAGAATTTTCCGGAGGGTGCGGCAGTATCGGTCCCCTTAAGAAGAGAGGGATTGTCACGCACGAAAAGCTTTATTTATGGTCAGGCATCAGGTATTGTTGAACCAATTGCCGGCGTCCTCGGAGCAGCAGCAGTCATCGCATTGAAGCCAATTCTGCCCTATGCCCTATCCTTTGCAGCCGGAGCAATGATCTATGTTGTCGTCGAGGAATTAATCCCGGAAGCCCAGCAGGAGAAGCATCATTCAAATGTCGGAACCATCGGAGCGATGGCCGGTTTTGCAGTCATGATGTTGATGGACGTGGCTTTAGGCTGATGAATAATTTATATGAAGTAACAGCAGGAACCGATGCTTCCTGCAAAAAGAGTCTGTAGAGGCAGACTCTTTTTTGTACACGGAATAAATCAGTGCTAATACCAGAATAATAGTTACTACGACCGCTGATTTTCCGTTTCATTATTATTTCGAACAAAGTTTAAAGTAAATTATGAGTACCATCGTAAGGAGTTCTGATGAGAATGAAACGTTCCTCCCCAATTCAAAAGCAATATAAATATGAAGCGGAAACGAATGCATACTTGATTGAGGCAGGGTTGGAGGATTATAATGATATTTACGATCAATGGGATCCCGCACCTTTCCGCAAAAGGTTCATACAGGAGGAATTCAACGAATTTATTATTACCTCAGCAGAGGATATTCCGAAGCATAATAATATCATTCTTGTACTATATCTGCCCGAGGGAAGGAAGGACGATAAGAAGGAGAGTGCTGTAAGGGCAGCATATGCGAATTTCTATCTCTACGCGGCTGCGAAAGAGAGACGGAGCCTGGTAGATATTCGGAAAAAGACTCTTTTATATCTGCTCTTTTCCTTCTCCTTATTGAGCATCGGATATCTCTATCTGAATGAAACAGAACATATTGCGCTGAATATTATCAGGGAGGGTATTTTTATCGGTGGCTGGGTCTTCCTATGGGAAGCTATCACCAATATTTTTATTACCCGCCATGATATTATGACAAGGCTGAACCTGTATAAAAGGATATATCAGTCGGAAATTCGGTTTATCTATCAGCGATAACACCTGTCCCGGGAAACATCATATCCCTGCTAATCTTCCGGGACTTACATCTGAGGAAGGGAGTAGTCGGAATGAATGAAATAAAGATGATTTTGGATAGCCAGAGAGAATATTATGCTACCGGCATTACCAGGGAGGTTTCCTTTCGGATGCAACAGCTTCAGAAGCTGGATAAGGTAATTAGGAAATATGAAGCAGATATTCTGGAAGCATTGAGGAAGGATCTGAACAAATCCGAGTTTGAGGGCTATATGACTGAGGTCGGAATGATATATGACGAGCTTAAGTTTATGAAAAAGCACCTGACCCAATGGGTGAAGCCTCAGCGTGTAAGAACTCCGTTGACAAATTATAAATCCACAAGCCGGATTTACTATGAGCCCTATGGCGTGGTATTGATCCTCTCACCCTGGAATTATCCCTTTATGCTGGCAATGGCTCCCTTAATCGGAGCAATTGCGGCAGGAAATTGTGCAATTGTTAAGCCTTCGGAGTATGCGAAAAATGTATCTGTACTAATATCGGATATTCTTAAGGAGGCCTTTGAGCCATCCTATATACTGACAGTACTGGGAGACAGTGAAGTGGGAAGAAGCCTGTTGGAGGAGAAATTTGACTATATCTTCTTCACCGGCAGTGTCACAGTCGGCAGGAAAGTGATGGAGGCGGCCTCCAGACATTTGACGCCTGTAAGCCTGGAGCTTGGGGGAAAGAGCCCCTGTATTGTGGATGATACCGCGAATCTTGAGCTGGCGGCGAAGAGAATTGTCTGGGGCAAATTCCTGAATGCCGGACAGACCTGTGTGGCACCGGATTATCTGCTGGTTCATTCGAAGGTGAAGGACAGGCTGATTGACTATATGAAGGAGTATATTAAACAATTCTATGGGGAGGAGCCCGGAACCAATACGGAATTCCCCAAAATCATTAACGAAAAGCATTTCCACCGCCTATTAGGCTTATTGGAAGGGAATTCTGTGGTCATTGGAGGAAGGTCCTATCCGGAGACTCATCAGATAGAACCTACGATATTGGATGGGATTGGATGGGACAGTACAATTATGAAGGAGGAAATCTTCGGACCCATTCTTCCAATTCTAGAGTTCACCGAGCTTACCGAAATTGTAAGTGTCATTACTCAGCATCCAAAGCCGTTAGCCTTATATTACTTTACCAGGGATAGGGAAAGAGAACGATATGTTCTTAAGAACACCTCCTATGGGGGTGGCTGCATTAATGATACCATTGTTCATCTTGCGTCCTCCTATCTGCCCTTTGGAGGAGTGGGAGAGAGCGGCATGGGCGGATACCACGGGAAAGCAAGCTTTGATACCTTCTCCCACAGGAAGAGTGTACTGAAGAAATCCAATCATGTAGATATCCCCCTCAGATATCCACCCTATAAGAATCGCATTAATATACTGAAAAAGGTTTTGAAATAAGCAATATCAGGTTGACATTTTGACTCATGGGGTGTATATTAATAAAAAGATTTGTATAAATATGCAGATAACTGCATACGGCTGAGGTGACAGTATGAAGAAGAAGGTATTTGTCGATGGTCTGACAGGAACGACCGGATTGAAAATCCATGAGAGATTAAGCTTATATACAGAGCTGGAGATGATCACAATCGAATATGATAGGAGACGTGATCCTGCTGAGAGAGCAAGGTGTCTGAATGAGGCGGATATCGTATTCCTGTGCCTGCCGGATGAGGCTGCGAAGGAAGCAGTTGCAATGGTGACGAATCCAAATACCAGGATTATCGATGCCAGTACCGCACACCGTACTGCCCCCGAATGGAGCTATGGTCTGCCTGAGCTTTCGAAGGCTCACAGGGAGGCCATCATCAAAGGTAAGCGCATTACGAATCCCGGTTGTCACGCAACGGCTTTCGCTCTGTCGGTCTATCCTCTGGTAGCCCAAGGTGTTATGCCAAAGGATTACCCCGTAACCTGCCAGAGTATCACAGGATACAGCGGAGGTGGCAAAGCGTTGATCGATAAATATGAATCGGAGCAGGGAGATAATGCCTATACGAAGGCTCCCAGACCTTACAGCTTAGCCCTGAGCCATAAGCATCTGAAGGAAATGACGGAGCGTTCCGGACTTTCCGAAAGCCCGCTGTTCGTACCTGTGGTAAGCAACTATTATCAGGGACTCGCTGCATCCATTCCGATACATACGAAGCTGCTTTCGGGAAGGTGGGATCCGAAGGGGCTCCATGAACTTCTTAGTGAGCATTATGCAGGAGAGCAATTTGTAAAGGTAATGCCCTATGAGGATGACTCCCTTCTATTCGATGGAGGCTTCGATATTACCGCCTGCAATGATACAAATAAGGCAGAGATTTTCGTCTTTGGGAACGAAGCCAAAGGGTTAGCCCTGATTATGACCAGGCTCGATAACCTGGGGAAGGGTGCTTCGGGAGCTGCGATCCAGAGCATGAATCTCATGCTGGGTTTTGAAGAAGCACTGCATCTTTAATCATGTATAGCAAAGAGCCCGGATTTTCCTGGAAGAGATCAGGAGACCGGGCTCAATTATTACTAAACATTCACTCAGAATTTTTGACTATGTTCTCACACATCATTTATCAAAGCCGCCAAAATGTTCCATCATATGATGGAGGCCTTGGAGCAGCTTGGTGGCGCTTTCCGGATCCATATCCAATGAACAGACCATCTTCTCGGGAATCTTCAGTGCCTCCTGACGGAAATCCCTCCCCTTCTGCGTCAATCTGATATACACATTCCGCTCATCCTGAGAGCTTCGGGAACGGGTAATAAACTCAAGGGTTTCCAGCTTCTTCAACAGCGGAGTCAGTGTACCGGAATCCAGGTATAATTTTCTTCCCAGGTCCTTCACAGTGACCTGATCCTCCTCCCAGAGAGCCATCATTACGATATAACCGGTATAGGTAAGACCGTAAGGGTCAAGGAGCGGTTTATACAACCTGATTATTTCCTTGGAGCAGACATAAAGTGAGAAACAGAGTTGATTGTCAAGCTTTAATATATCGAACGCATCAGAGGTATTCTTCACCCCATCCGTAAATTTATGATCTAATTTCATAGCAACCTCCATAATACCGATCTACGGCATTTTCATAATCTGATTTTTACAGAAAAAGTTCTAATTAGATTTTATGCAATTAATTAAAAATTGTCAAGAGTGGTATTGACAAAATCAAATAATAGCATAAAATTAAATGGTATACAATACAATATATACATATAAGTTATTCTGATTGGATAACATATGACACATAGTATTTTCTACAATGCAGAAAATGAATTGTGAGTAGTCTGTTTCGTAAATAGCAGAAAGAGGATGGATTGTTTCAAGAATTTATGGTACAATGCATGTAATATTTGTTAATTTGAGATAGAGTCATAACCCGATCATGTGTGTAATTCCCTGCCGTCGAGTCACCAGAGCAATGGTAGCAGGTTATGCAGGTGAATTGGAGATTAAGAAACAGCTGTTAAAGCTTAAGGAAAGGAAGAATAGAATGAAATACGAATGGTCATTAGACATCCTGTATCAGAGCCTTGAGGATCCCAAATTCAAAGAGGATCGGGAGAAGTTAAAAGATCTGATCGAAGCGATCGGGAGCTTCAGCGACGGCCTGAAGAACCGGTCCGATGAAGAAGCTGCACTGCTGCAGGCAATCGATTATATGGAGCAATTTCAGGTCCTCGGTAACCGACTGGGCTTTTATCTCATGCTCCGGCAATCTGTGAATACCTCGGACAGTCAAGTAGTAAATGAGTTGAATTTCATAGAGAAGCTGTTCAGTGAATCCTCTAAGCCAATGGCGGTAATTCATAAGTGGATTGCCGGAGTGAAAAATCTGAACTCCTATCTGGAGAAGCATCCGAAACTGAAAGCTTACGAATACTTACTGGAGGAATTGAAGCGGGAGGCAAAGCATCTGTTAAGTGATGATGTGGAGGAAGTAATTGCTAAGCTGAATATCTCTGCCGGTTCTGCCTGGGGAAGCATGCACAGCTATCTGACCTCAACCCTGGAGGTGGAATACCGTGGGGAGCTCATTACCCTGCCCCAGGTAAGAAACCTCGCCCACAGCAAGGATCCAGCCGTTCGAAAGGATGCATTTGAGGCAGAGCTTAAGGCATATGAGAAGATTAAGGATGCGATCAGCTACTCCCTGAACAACATCAAGACTCAGGTAAATACCATCTGCGCTATGAGGGGATATCAGTCTCCGCTTGAGATGACGTTAACACAGTCCAAGATGAAGAAGGAAACCCTGGATGCGATGCTCGAGGCGATCAGAGAATATCTGCCGGTATTCCATAAATATCTGAAGTGTAAAGCAAAGCTGCTGGGACACAAGAATGGTTTGCCCTGGTATGATCTGTTTGCACCCATGGGCAACAGTAATACTAATTTTACTGTGGAGGATGCCAGAAGCTATCTGGTGAAGCACTTCCGCGGATTCTCGGATGATCTTGCAGATATGGTGGATCAAGCCTTTGAGGAGGAATGGATTGATTTCTACCCCAGAAAGGGTAAGGTTGGAGGAGCCTTCTGTGAGAATATGCCATTTGTGAAGCAAAGCCGTATTCTGACGAATTTTACAGGACCGTTGAATGATGTGGTCACTTTGGCCCATGAACTGGGTCACGCGTATCATGGTCTTCATATCCAGGACCATCTTCCGTTGAATGTGGACTACAGCATGCCGGTGGCTGAGACCGCATCAACCTTCAATGAGGCATTGATCATGGAGGCTGCGATTTCAGAAACGAAGGGACAGGAGAAGATGGCACTGATTGAAAGCCAGCTTCAGGATGTGACCCAGATCATGTGCGATATCTATTCCAGATATTTGTTTGAAAGCGAAGTATTTGAGAAGGTAAAGAGTGGCTTCTTATTTGCTGATGAGCTGAAGGAAATCATGCTGGTAGCCCAGAAGGTAGCTTACGGCGACGGCTTGGATCCGGAATATCTGCATCCCTATATGTGGGTTCTGAAGGGACATTATTATTCGGAAAACCTTAGCTTCTATAACTTCCCTTATGCGTTCGGTGGATTGTTTGCACGGGGCCTTTACGAAAAATATAAGGTGGAGGGCGAAAGCTTTGTGCCTAAATATCAGGCTCTTCTGAAGGCTACTACAGTGAAGAGCGTTGAGGATGCGGCGAGAGAGGCAGAGATTGATCTGGAGAATCCGAACTTCTGGAGATTGAGCCTGTCCTCCATTGAGAAGCTGGTGGATGAGTTCATTGAAATCAGTGAAGAGATAGAAGGGTAAAATAAAAAATTGAATGTTTCATATTTTCTGGTTAATATTGAAGAAAATGACCATTTCGCTTTCACATAAAATAAATATTCCACCAGATAATAATCATGAATCAATTCATCTAAAGGAAATTGCGAAACAGTATAGATTTGATTTGTATATGCAATTACCTGATAAATCAGTTCATATATGATGAAAGGAGCATGATTATGAGTATAGTAAATATGGATCATACGATGCCGGAAGGACTTGGCTTCCGACTCGCCATGGATATGAAGGCAATGACGAATTTCGTAAATCTTCCGGAAACGAAGAAGCAGGAGCTAATCAATTATATTAAGGGCTCAACCACCGGAGATGAAGCAAGAAATCGGGTAACCGAAGTAGTCAGCAGCCTCCATGGAGGCAATTCCTTCAGGTAATAAATAAAAACATGGGGCTGTCCACCAGCGTAAACTGATATGATCCGTAAAATATCAAGTTGCTGATGGATAGCTCTTTGTTCATAATATATGAATGAAAAAAGAAAATTGAGAAGTTGGCGGAGTTAGTCTCTTCTTGTAAAAGTTGGGCCGGCGCCTTCTTGATCTTGAATGTTTATCACATCGTCAACTGAAACGAATAGTGTGTGATGAATCATCCGTTATGAGACCATTTGGAGCCATCGGTACTTAGGTTGCGGCAGATGTACTTACTGACGCAATCTTATGTACCGTTATGAGCGACAATGAGCGAGAGCGTGTCTCAGTTGGATGATCATCATACACTATTCTTAAAAACCTAAACTGTGATAAACTCCACCAACAAAAAAGGGCGCCATACACTTTTTGTACGACACCCACTGAATTCGTTATCTCGAGTTTCCCATGAAGAACAGTGCAATCGTGCCGGGACCCGCATGGGAACCGATGGTCGGTGTGATATAGCTGATCAGGAAGTTTTCAATTCCGAAGCGCTCCTTGATCTGAGCAGCAACGAATTGCGCATCCTCCTCGCAGTCTCCATGACTGATGAAAATAATATCGTTCTTAACGGAATAATCGGAAATCCGCTTCTCCATTTGATCCACCAGAGAGATTAAGGCCTTTTTCCGGCCCCTCACATTGTTGAGCGGAATCAGACGGCCTTCATTATCTACATGAAGAACCGGCTTCACATTGATCAGGGTTCCGATGATAGCAGTAGTCTTGGATACCCTGCCTCCGCGATGCAGATGATGCAGATCATCGACAGTAAATAAGTGGCATAGGTTTAACTTATTATTCTCCAGCCAATCCGTAATTTCCTCTAAGGTTTTGCCGCTTTCTTTTAGCATGGCAGCTTTGTGAACAAGAAGACCTTCTCCCAGGGAGGCGCTTAAGGAATCAACGACCACAATCCTGGCACCGGGGATCTCATCGCATAATTCTCTCGCAACGGTAGCTGTTACGGAGCAGCTTCCGCTTAAGGGGGAAGAAAATGCGATATGTAGAATATCGTATCCCTCCATTAACAGTTCGCGGAATATTTTTTCGGCAATCTCAGGATTAACAGCCATCGTGGTTGGCATTGCACCACCGCGCATTTTATCATAAAACTCCTTTGGCTGGAGATCCTTATTCTCTCCACCGTAAACTATCCCATTGAAGCTGTAATACAAAGGGATTACAATCAGACCGTGATTTTTTACATAATCTTCCGGGAGATCACTGGTGGAATCGGTTGTAATTATGAATGGTTTCATTTTAAATACCAGTCCTTTCAAAGTTTTCTATTGTTAAATCTCAGAGGGAGCTCTCGATGCAGAAGAGTCCCAGTAAAAGCTTTGAAGAAAAACAAGTGGTTTTCATAACCACATGATATATTATAACATGCCATACGGTGTCGATACAATACATTTGCCAAAAAAATCATTCATTTCATTATTATAGAAAATGCAAAAAACTCTTTTCTTATGCATATACATATGATATAATGACCACGATTAGCAGATAAAATACCATGAATATCAGTATTATTGTAATCAAGGAGGCATAAAAATGAAGCATATCAGGACTTTAAACACAAGGAACCTGAAGGATACAATGAAAAAGGGTGGATGTGGCGAATGCCAGACATCCTGCCAGTCAGCATGCAAGACATCCTGTACAGTAGGCAATCAGAGCTGCGAGAACAAATAATATAGTACATAACGAAGATGAACAGCTCGCTGCTTCATCTTGTAGCTATTAAGACGATTCATTGTGGGGCTGCCTCAAAACACACCTCTTCCGGCATAGATACAGGAGGAGGTTTTGAGACAGTCCCATTCGTTGTTAGAATTAGGAGGAAGAAGATTGGTTCATCAGTATAAAAGTAATGGATATAATATCGTACTGGATGTCAATAGCGGAATGATACATGTGGTAGACGACCTGGCATATGATATCATCGGAATGTACGAGAATAACAGCAAGGAAAATATCATTGCTGCCATGGTAGAGAAATATACCAACCCGGAATATATGAAGCTGATTGTGGAAAAGTGCTGTAAGGAGAATTTTACCGAGAATATAGAATCCTTAGTTCGCCAGATCATGGAGGTTATGATGGATGTGGAACAGCTAAAGAGGGAGGGTTCCCTCTTTACGAAGGATGTCTATGAGGATTACATCAAGGAGTTCAAATCACGGTCCACTGTAGTAAAAGCACTTTGCTTACATATCGCCCATGACTGTAATTTGGCCTGCAGCTATTGCTTCGCGGAAGAAGGAGAGTATAAAGGCCGCCGTGCACTGATGAGCTATGAGGTTGGGAAGAGGGCTCTGGATTTTCTGATTGAGAACTCAGGAAACCGCAGGAATCTGGAGGTTGATTTCTTCGGCGGAGAACCACTGATGAATTTTGAGGTAGTGAAGGAACTTGTACGCTACGGCAGGGAACAGGAGAAGCTGCATAATAAGAATTTCCGCTTCACTCTGACAACGAATGGAATCCTGTTGGATGATGAAGTCATGGAGTTCGCCAATAAGGAAATCAGTAATGTGGTCCTGAGCATTGACGGACGCAAGGAGGTCAATGACCGGATGCGTCCCAGCAGAAACGGAAAGGGCAGCTATGACCTGATTGTGCCGAAATACTTAAAGCTTGCCGAGAGCAGGAATCAGACGAACTACTATGTCAGAGGAACCTTTACCCATAATAATCTGGATTTTTCAGAGGATGTGAAGCATCTGGCGGAGCTGGGCTTCAAGCAGATCTCTGTGGAGCCTGTCGTGGCTCAGCCGGAGGAACCCTATGCAATTACAGAAGAGGATCTTCCTACATTATTTGAGGAGTATGATAAATTAGCAAAGTATATTCTGGAGAAAAGCAGAGAAGGGAAGGAGTTTAACTTCTTCCATTTCATGATCGATCTGTCCGGTGGCCCCTGTGTAGCAAAGCGTCTCTCCGGTTGTGGCTCCGGGACGGAGTATCTGGCTGTGACGCCCTGGGGTGATCTGTATCCCTGCCATCAATTTGTAGGGATGCCGGAGTACCTGATGGGAGATGTCTTTGATGGAATTAAGAGGACTGATATCAGGGATGAGTTCAAGGGCTGTAATGTCTATGCCAAGGAGAAATGCCGGGACTGTTTTGCCAAATTCTATTGTAGCGGAGGCTGTGCGGCCAACTCCTATAATTTCCACGGAAGTATCAACGATGCATATGATATCGGCTGTGAGCTTCAGAAGAAGCGAGTAGAATGTGCAATCATGATCAAGGCTGCCGGAATGGTAGAAGAAGAATAGCAGTTTCTCGATTATTTGTATGAGACCAGGATGGGTCATGCATAAGGGGTTTTACACAGTAAAGAGAAGGTATTACGGATGAGTATGGAAAATTGGGTAATTAAGAATAAAAAATCGGATTTTAACCGGATCATCTCAGAGTGCGGGGTTAGCGAGGTAATCGCCCGATGTCTGGTCAACCGAGGTTATGAGGAGACAGGGGAAATCAGGAACTATCTTTATCCCAGTCTCGATCAGCTTCATGATCCCTTTTTGATGAAGGATATGAAGAAGGCCTGCGACATATTGAAGGAGAAGATAAAAGAAGGTTGTAGAATCCGGATTATTGGGGATTATGATGTGGATGGGGTGGTATCAACCTATCTGCTCTATCGGACTCTGAATATACTCGGGGCGAAGGTGGATTATGATATACCGGACCGGATTAAGGACGGCTACGGAATTAACATAAGGATGGTGGAGGCAGCAAGGGATGCCGGAGTGGATACCCTGTTGACCTGTGATAACGGGATCGTTGCCATGGATCAGATTCTTGTAGCCAAGAAGTATGGAATGACCGTAATTGTTACGGATCATCATAGCCTTGTAGAGCTTGAGAGCGGTGAGGTTCTTCTGCCCGAAGCCGATGCAATACTTAACCCGAAGCAAAAGGATTGCAGTTATCCCTTTCAGGGCCTATGCGGTGCTGCAATTACCTATAAGCTAGCGCAGGCACTGCTAAAGCATGGGGAGATTCCTGATAAAGAGGATTTTCTGATGGAGCTATTATCCTATACTGCAATAGCGACAGTCTGTGATGTCATGGAGCTGGTTGGTGAGAACAGGATCATCGTTAAGCATGGTCTGGAGTTATTGAAATCTACCAGGAATAAGGGGTTGCGGGCATTGATGGAGGTCAGTCAGGTTCATATTGAACAGCTATCCACCTTTCATCTGGGCTTCGTCATCGGACCTTGCCTGAATGCTTCCGGCAGACTGGATACGGCAAAAAGGGGGCTGGAGCTTCTGCTCGCTGAGGATGCTCGTGAAGCAAGCCGTTTGGCTGAAGAGGTAAGAAGTCTTAATGAGCTCAGAAAGGATATGACCTCGAAAAATGTGGAAAAAGCCGTAAAGCTAATCGAGGAAGGTACAGTGTGCAAGGATAAAATTCTTGTATTATACCTGCAGGACTGCCATGAGAGTATAGCCGGAATTATTGCGGGAAGAATTAGGGAAAAATATCACAGACCCACCATCATCCTTACGGATTCTGAGGAAGGGATCAAGGGTTCCGCAAGATCCATAGAGCAATATAATATGATAGAGGGACTTGTGAGACAGAGGGAGCTTCTGACGAAGGTGGGCGGGCATCCGATGGCTGCCGGAATATCATTGAAACCCGAGAATATCGAGCCCTTAAGACTAAGACTGAATGAAGCAACAGAGCTGACAGAAGAGATGCTGGTACCGAAGGTAACGATAGATGTGCTACTTCCTTTGGGCTTTTTGACGGAGGAGCTGGTGAATGAGCTGAAGCTTCTGGAACCCTATGGGAAAGGGAATGAGAAACCTTTGTTTGCAGAGAAGGATCTGAAAATCAAGTCGGTGTTCGTCATCGGCAAGAATGCAAGCGGACTTCGCTTTCTTTTTGAGAATTCCTACGGGAGACAAATGGAGGCAGTTTATTTTGGAGATGTGGAGGCATTCTTCCGTTATATTGCAGATACCTATGGGGAACAGGAAGCTCAAAAGCTGAAGACCGGCCGAGGCTCAGCTATTTCTCTTACCGTAACCTATTACCCCAAAATTAATGAATACAACGGTTTTAGAAGCATTCAGCTGATAATACAAAACTACAGATAATAAAGCCTTATGTACCGTGATGTAATGCATCTGAGCGTAAGCATCTACAAACTCGGTAACCTTTACCGAAATCATCAAAACAACAACGGTGTGTGAACAGAATGTGGTTTAGTACTGATATGTAGAAATTTGCTTTACGAACAGTTAACGGTAGTGTTATAATTGTCATCTATAAGAAGGCTTGATACCGTCCTGAAAAACGGGCAGATGGAGGTCAGAATGAAAAAGTTAGAAGATTATGTAAGAAGCATACCGGATTTTCCGGAACCCGGCATTATATTCAGGGATGTGACCAGTGTATTGCAGGATAAGGAAGGATTGAAGCTTGCTATAGATCAGATGCAGGCACTCCTTAAGGATATTGATTTTGATGTTATTGTAGGACCTGAATCCAGGGGATTTATCTTTGGTGTACCGATTGCCTATAATCTGAATAAAGCATTTATACCCATCAGGAAGAAGGGGAAACTACCTTGTGAAACTATCTCAATGGATTATGACCTGGAGTATGGTAAGGCAACGATTGAGATGCATAAGGATGCGATTAATCCCGGCCAAAGGGTGGTAATTGTGGATGATCTGATTGCAACCGGCGGAACCATCGAAGCAATTACGAAGCTGATTGAGATGCTCGGCGGAGTAGTAGTTAAAATCATCTTCCTCATGGAATTAAAAGGCCTGAAAGGGCGGGATAAGCTGGCCGGACATAATGTTGAGGCAGTGATCCAATATGAAGGTAAATAGTAAATAGGAAAAAACTTGTTATGGGTGACGGATATGGAGTCAACCGCATAGAACTACAAAACAGACTGGAGGTGATATCGTGGAACGAATGGAAGAGAATATATCGAAGGAAATCGTAAATAATCCGACTAACATTACAGTGCCGGCTGATTTTACTTCGCCCGAAGCTCTGTATCAGCAGCTGATTACGAAGATACGCAGCTATCATCCCTCCGCTGATATCTCCATGGTCGAGAAGGCTTATCATCTTGCTGATGATGCCCATAAGGATCAATTCCGTAAATCAGGGGAACCCTATATCATCCACCCGCTCTGCGTGGCAAATATCTTAGCCGAGCTGGAGCTGGATAAGGAAAGTATCGTAGCCGGAATTCTCCATGATGTTGTCGAAGATACGGACTTTACAATCGAACAGGTGGCCGAGATGTTTTCCGATGAGATCGCCCTGCTCGTTGACGGTGTCACCAAGCTGACACAGCTCAATTATTCGAAGGATAAGGTGGAAATTCAGGCGGAGAACTTAAGAAAGATGTTCTTAGCAATGGCGAAGGATATCCGTGTTATCCTGATTAAGCTGGCAGACCGCCTTCATAACATGAGAACCTTAAAATTCAAGGAACCGGAGAAGCAGAAGGAGACAGCCCGGGAAACCATGGATATCTATGCTCCGATCGCACAGCGGCTCGGTATCTCCAAGATCAAGATAGAACTGGATGATCTGTCCCTAAAATATCTGGAGCCAGAGGTATATAAAGATCTTGCGGAGAAGATTGCCACGAAGAAGAGTGAGAGGCAGGCTTATATTGACAGCATCGTGGCGGAGGTGAAATCTCATATTGATGCCTCTGGGATTCCCGCCAAGATTGACGGAAGAATCAAACATTTCTTTAGCATCTATAAGAAGATGGTAAATCAAAATAAGACGCTGGACCAGATTTATGATTTATTCGCAGTCCGAATTGTTGTGGATTCCCTGAAGGACTGCTATGCTGCTCTGGGTGTTATCCATGAGATGTATAAGCCGATTCCGGGACGCTTCAAGGATTATATTGCCATGCCGAAGCCCAACATGTACCAATCCCTGCATACTACTCTTATTGGACCCAAGGGACAACCCTTTGAGATTCAGATCAGGACCTACGACATGCACAGGACGGCGGAGTACGGTATCGCGGCCCACTGGAAGTATAAGGAAGGCCAGGACGGCAAGGGCGGTTCTGCGAATGCGGAAGAAGAGAAGCTGACCTGGCTCAGACAGGTTCTGGAATGGCAGAGGGATCTTTCTGATAATAAGGAATTCTTAAGTCTGCTGAAGAATGACTTCGATCTTTTTTCGGAAAGCGTATATGCTTTTACACCTACCGGTGATGTCAAGACCCTGCCTACCGGATCAAATCCGATTGACTTTGCTTACAGCATCCATAGTGCGGTCGGCAATAAGATGGTTGGAGCCAGGGTTAACGGCAAGCTGGTTCCGATTGACTATGTGATTCAGAACGGTGACCGTATCGAGATCATGACTTCCCAGAACTCGAAGGGACCGAGCCGCGACTGGCTTTCCATCGTTAAGAGTACCCAGGCGAAGAATAAGATCAATCAATGGTTTAAAACAGAATTAAAGGATGACAATATTACCAGGGGTAAGGAACTTGTCACCAGCTACTGTAAGACGAAGAACATCGTCTTAAGCGAGCTGGTAAAGCCCGAATACCTCAATGTGGTCATGCGGAAATACGGTTTTAAGGAATGGGATGCGGTTCTTGCCGCGATTGGCCATGGCGGCTTGAAGGAAGGTCAGGTCGTCAACAGGCTCCAGGAAGAATATAAGAAGAAACATAAAAAGGAAGTCACAGACGAGAACATTCTGGAACAGATTTCTGATGTCAGGGATAATAAGCTGGTGCCGAAGAAGTCTAAGAGCGGTATCGTTGTAAAGGGCATCCATGATCTGGCAGTACGTTTCTCCAAATGCTGCAGCCCTGTTCCGGGGGACGAGATAGTTGGTTTCGTAACCAGAGGAAGAGGTGTCTCCATCCATAGGACGGACTGTATCAACGTAATCAATCTGCCCGAGGAGGACAGAGCAAGACTGATTGATGCCGAATGGAATGTGGCGGACGGCAAGGAAGCCGGCGGGGTATATCCTGCCGAGATTAAGATCTATGCGAATAACCGAACCGGAGTGTTGGTGGATATCTCGAAGGTACTGACGGAGAATAAGATCGATGTGACTTCGATGAATGTCAGAACCAGCAAGCAGGGCACTGCGACCATCAGCATCGGATTTGAAATTAACGGCAAGGAACAGCTGAATGAAATCATCGCCAAGCTCCGTAATGTGGAGAGCATCCTGGATATTGAGCGTACAGCGGGATGAGTCTCTCTTATGAGATATTCGGTGTGAGGTTCAGCAAGCAAACGAAATAGTTAGCCCGGAAGAACCGTGGAGCTATCATAAGGGATCTTATGGTTCTTCGGGCTTTGATAGATGCTCTTAGCGGCATGATTGGAGGTTCCTATGAATGAATTAAAGCTTGAAACCATCATCCTCGGTATGGTGCAGACGAACACCTATATCATCAGTAATCCGCAGTTACAGGAGGCTATCGTGGTAGATCCGGCGGATGATGCGAAGAAGATCGAACAATACTTAAAAGCCAATGACCTGGTGTGCAAGGCAATCCTTCTCACGCACGGTCATTTTGACCATATAATGGCCGCTATGGATTTAAAGGAAGCCACTTCGGCTCCCATCCATGCCCACGAAGCAGAAGCGAAGCTTCTCGGGGACGCTAAGCTGAATGCGTCCGATCATATCCATAGAGAGTGCAGCTTGGTACCCGATATCTTATTGAGGGATGAAGAGACCCTATCGCTGGCTGGCTTTGAGATCAAGGTCATTCATACTCCCGGTCATACCGCAGGGGGCGTATGCTATTATTTCACCGGCCATGGTGTTCTGATCAGCGGAGATACGCTGTTCTATGAGGACATCGGACGATCTGATCTTCCTACGGGCAACCATAAGCAGCTGGTGGAAGGCATCAGAAATAAGCTGATGTACTTAGAGGACAGTGTCAGGGTTTATCCGGGACACGGATGCTCCACAACGATTGGGCATGAAAGAGATCACAACATCTATATATCCGCCTCAGCTCAGCTGTTCGACGAATAGAAGGAATTTGCATAATAATGGAGAAGAAATGATACAGGTAATTCTATCCGACAGAAAATTTGAAAATGATGTTTATCCACTGGTAAAGGCATTTTATCCTCAGGAAACAGTGAAGGTATCCGAAATCACTATTACCGGGAAGGAAGAGCCTGAGCTGATATACCAAGCAGGTATTGACCCGCTCCTGCAGATGGATTCCGAAGTAGCTTCCTCGGGAAAGGGAGAGAAAGAGAGTCCTGATCGGATCCTGCTGCGGTTCTTCGAAGATCGGGCAGAGATTAAGCTTTATGACAGGAACGGAGAGCTTGCCGTGGCCACAGCAGAGCTGGAAGCCTTTACGGAGCATAAATCTGCTTATAAGAATGGGTTAAAGCGGGAGCTTTATCGGCTTCTTTCGGAAAACACGAAGAGGGAGCTTCCCTGGGGCATCCTGACCGGCATCCGGCCGACTAAGCTGGTCTATGACATGCTGGAGCAAAATCTGGAGGAAGAAGTGATCCGGAACCGGATGAAGGCAGAGTATCTGTGCTCCGATGAGAAGACCCGGATGAGCATCCGGATTGCCGCCAGGGAGAGGGAGCTTTTGAAGGAGATGGATTACCGTAATGGGTATAGTCTCTATATCGGGATTCCCTTCTGTCCCAGCACCTGCCTTTATTGCTCCTTTACCTCCTATCCCCTGGAACGCTACGCGGACCGCGTGGAGGCATATCTGGAGGCTCTGGAGAAGGAAATTCGGTACGGTGCTACCTGCTTACCGAAGCTTAAATTAACCACTGTCTACTTCGGAGGAGGAACTCCCACGACACTGACTGCTTCCCAGCTGGATCGGCTGCTTAAACTGGTCAGAGAAACGTATGATTTTACTTTTGTGAAGGAGTTCTGTGTAGAAGCGGGAAGACCTGACAGCATTAACAGAGAGAAGCTGGAGGTTTTAAAGAAGTGGGGTGTGAACCGGATTTCGATCAATCCCCAGAGTATGCAGCAGAGAACTCTGGATCTGATCGGCAGGCGTCATACGACGGAACAGATTAAAGACGCCTTTCGTCTGGCAAGAGAAACCGGCCATGATAATATCAATATGGACCTTATTATCGGGTTACCGGGGGAGACTCCCTCCGATGTAAGGGATACCCTTTCCCAGATCAGGGAGCTTAACCCTGAAGGACTGACTGTCCATACACTTGCACTAAAACGGGCGGCAAGGCTTAATATAGAGAAGGAGAATTATGCCGGCCTCGAGGCTTTGGATGTTCCTGACATGCTTGAGGCTACACTCCGTTTTGCGGAAGAAAACGCTTATCTGCCGTATTATCTCTATAGGCAGAAGAATATGTCAGATAATCTTGAGAATATCGGTTATTCGAAGTATGGGAAGGAAGGACTCTATAATATCCTGATCATGGAGGAACAACAGACGATCCTTGCCCTGGGGGCCGGAGCGATGTCCAAGTTCGTATTCCATGAGGAGAACCGGATTGAACGGGTGGATAACGTAAAGAGTATATCTGACTACATCAGTAGAATAGATGAAATGATCGGTAAGAAGCAGGAGTTTTTACGTAATAATTTTACTATAGGGTGATGAAATAACAGGGAGGTATCAGATAAACCTTCCAAAGGACAGGAGGACGAAGATGATTACACAAAGACCCAAGGGTACCCTAGATTGGTATGGTTCTAACATGCATAAGCGAACCATCATCGAGGAGATTGCCAGAAAGCTTTGCAAGGTTTATAACATCAAGGAGGTAATTACACCGGCCTTTGAGCATACGGTTCTCTTCCAGAGAGGTGTGGGGGAGACAACGGATGTTGTTCAGAAGGAAATGTATACCTTTGAGGATAAGGGAGGCCGGAGCATTACGCTAAAACCCGAGGGCACAGCCGGAGCGGTGCGTGCTTACCTGGAGAACAGTCTCTATGCAGAGAGTCAGCCTACTAAGCTGTTTTATGTAACTCAGGTATTCCGTTATGAAAATCCTCAGAACGGGAGATTTCGTCAGCACCACCAGTTCGGTGTGGAGTTTTTCGGGTCCGCGAGCCCGATGGCTGAAATTGAACTGATTACCCTCCTGAATGATCTCTTCACGGAGCTGGGAATTAAGGGCGTGAAGCTCCATATTAATAATATCGGCTGCAGCAATTGCCGGAAAACCTATAATGAAGCGCTTCTTTCCTATTTGGAGCAGCATAAGGAACATTTATGCGGAACCTGCAGGGAGAGGATGCAGAAGAACCCGCTGAGAATCATTGATTGTAAGGTGCCTTCCTGCAAGGCGATCGTTAAGGATGCTCCCAGAACGATTGAATATCTGGACGAGGAATGCAGTAATCACTTTAATGAGCTGAAAAAACTGTTAGAGGAGCTTGGTATTGACTACGAGGTAGATACAGGGATTGTCAGAGGTCTTGATTACTATACCAAGACAGTATTTGAATTTGTGAATGCAGATGGCTTTACGATTTGCGGCGGAGGACGCTATGATAATCTGATCCATGAGGTAGATGAGAAACAGAATATTCCTGCAGTAGGCTTTGG
>JAEZHX010000057.1 GCA_023436765.1 Bacillota bacterium | reverse complement strand
GGAGGAGACCAAGATTCTGCCTGATAAAAAGGCTGCAGCTATACCATCAAAGAGATCCGAGATACCGTTATGGGTAGCAGATATACCGTCAAAGATATCGGATGTGCCCACAGAGAGGTCGGATATATCAGGTGAAGTCTCCGCAGCATCAGTAACCGATATGCATGGAGAGCAGCTTAATCTTTTTAACGAAGAGAATCCGAAGGATCAGGCCCCGTTTTTATCAATTAAGGCCTTGGATCATCATAGAATTATCGGTCAGGTGTTTTCCACCTATTGGCTGGTAGAATATCAGAAGGAGCTATATATTATCGACCAGCATGCAGCCCATGAGAAGGTGCTGTATGAGAGAATCATGTCTTCGGCAAGGACAAAAGGCAATGATTCACAACAGCTTTTTCCTCCGATCGTGCTTACGCTGACCTTAAGAGAGCAGGAGGTCCTGCAACAATATGAGGAGATACTTACTCAGCTGGGCTATGAATTTGAATATTTCGGAGGTAAGGAATTCTCCGTCCGGGCTGTTCCGGCAGATCTCTACGGATTAGCTGAGAAGGAACTGATACAGGAATTTCTGGATACGATGGCGGAGGAGGTGGTGGGACACAACCTGAATGTTACCTCCATTCTGGAGAAGACCGCTTCCCTCTCCTGTAAAGCTGCAGTGAAGGCCAACCATACCTTATCCTTGGAAGAAGCCTCTGCCTTGATTAAGGAGCTCCTAACTCTGGAGAATCCCTATCATTGCCCACACGGAAGACCTGTCATTATCTCCATGAGCAGGTATGAGCTGGAGAAGAGATTCAAACGTATCCTATAGCAAATGAAACAGTTATTTTTTTCAAATACTTCTAGTAAGGACCAGAACAGCCCATGGATAAAAAACCAATCATCATCTTAACAGGACCTACCTCAGTCGGTAAAACAGCCCTTTCCCTCTCACTTGCAAAAGCAGTGAACGGAGAGATCATTTCTGCAGATTCCATGCAGGTCTATAAGCACATGGATATTGGTACAGCGAAGATTAGCCCCGATGAGATGAATGGAGTCCCCCATTACCTGATCAGTGAATTCGAGCCGGATGAGGAATTCAATGTGGTAAGGTTCCAACAGTATGCCAAGGATTATATCCGCAGAATCCATGAGAAGGAAAAGGTCCCCATCCTGGTTGGTGGTACCGGCTTCTATATCCAGGCCGTGCTCTATGACATTGATTTTACCGAGAACGAAACCGATTACTCCTATCGCAGGGAGCTGGAACAGTTGGCAGAAGAAAGGGGCAGTGAATATCTCCATTCGTTGTTACAGGAGGTGGACCCTGCTAGTGCTGATGCGATCCATCCGAATAACGGAAAGAGAATTATCCGTGCTCTGGAGTATGCCAGACTGACGGGAGAGAGAATTTCTGCCCATAACGATGAGCAGAAGAGAAAAGCTTCTCCTTACAACTATTGTTACTTTGTCCTGAACAAGGACCGTGCTAAGCTCTATGAAGCAATTAATCATCGTGTGGACCAGATGCTGGAACATGGTCTCTTAGAGGAAGTAATGAGATTGGCTGAGATGGGCTATACGAAAGATTTGGTCTCCATGCAGGGCCTGGGTTACAAAGAGCTTCTTGCTTACCTCGCAGGAGAATGTACCCTGGAGGAGGCCATTCATCTTATCAAAAGGGATACCAGACATTTTGCCAAGCGTCAGCTCACCTGGTTCAAGAGAGAGCGGGAGGTCATCTGGGTAGACAAGGACCTGTTTCACTCAGAGGAGGAAGTTCTTCAATATATGTTATTAAGGTTAAGGGAAGCGGGTATTTTGAAAGCAACCTAATCATAAAATTATTATGTAAACTAATGAGTAATCAGGAGGATAAAAGTGTCAGTGAATCAAATAGATCAGATGTACCTGGAGCTGGGGATTGCTCCGGAGCTGCTTCGTCTCGGGATGGAGACAGAAGAGAAGCTGCAGGAGAGATTTGCCAGGATTGACAGGATTGCAGAATTTAATCAGCTGAAGGTATTAAAAGCAATGCAGGCCAACAGACTCAGTGATATCCATTTTGCAGCTACCACGGGCTATGGCTATAATGATATCGGCCGGGATACCCTGGAGAGCGTATATGCAGCGGTATTCCATGCCGAGGATGCCTTGGTAAGACCACAGCTGATTAGCGGAACCCATGCGCTGACGGTGGCGTTATCAGGAAATTTACGACCCGGAGACGAGATATTCTCACCGGTTGGAAAACCCTATGACACCCTGGAGGGAGTAATCGGAATTACCGAAACCAGAGGCTCCTTAGCAGAGTTCGGCATATCGTACCGTCAGGTGGATCTACTGTCCGACGGAAGCTTTGATTATGAAGGGATTAAGGCAGCCCTTCGCCCGAATACGAAGCTTGCAACGATTCAGAGATCGAAGGGTTATGCGACCCGGCCGACCCTGTCCGTGGAGAGGATCGGAGAGCTGATCCGCTTTTTAAAGGAATGTAAGCCGGATCTCATCTGTATGGTGGATAATTGCTATGGAGAATTTGTTGAGGTCATAGAACCAACGGATGTCGGTGCAGATCTGTGTGTCGGTTCCTTAATCAAGAACCCGGGCGGAGGTCTGGCGCCCATCGGCGGTTATATTGTTGGCAAGAAGGAATATATTGAGAATGCAGCCTTCCGGCTTACAGCACCCGGTTTGGGCAAGGAGGTTGGGGCAACTCTTGGACTCAATGCCTCGCTGTTTCAGGGATTGTTTCTGGCGCCCACTGTGGTCTCGGGAGCTTTAAAGGGAGCTATATTTGCTGCAAATCTCTATGAGAGCTTCGGTTTTGGTGTCCATCCGAACGGAATGGAAGAACGTTACGATATTATTCAGGCAGTCACCTTGAATTCGGCAGAAGCAGTTATTGCCTTCTGTAAGGGAATTCAGGCTGCGGCCCCGGTGGACAGCTACGTGGATCCTGAACCCTGGGCTATGCCGGGATATCAGTGTGACGTTATCATGGCAGCCGGTGCCTTCGTGCAGGGTTCTTCAATCGAGCTTTCCGCTGATGCCCCAATCAAGCCTCCCTATACAGTGTTTTTCCAGGGTGGCCTGACTTGGTACCATGCAAAATTCGGAATTTTGTTATCCCTGCAGAAATTATTCGAAAAAAAGCTTATCACAATAAAGCAACCTACTGTTTGATTACTGTATACAATCCATACATTTTATGCTAAAATGTTATATGAATTAGCTTGCCAAAATGTAATTAAGGACAAGCTAAAAAGCTTATGAATCACAAAAAACTGTATGTTCCAAAGAGGAGGATCTTATGGCAAGGACCAGCGGCAAAAACAAATGGGCACTGTTCCTGTTAATTCTTGCAGGTATCGTCTTAGGAAGCTTCTTGGGGTCCATGACCAAGAATATCAATTTCCTTACATGGTTAAACTACGGTTTTGATTTTGCGATCGGAAAGCCGGATGGAAGCGGAATTATCAGCGTAAGCCTTGGTGATATCGCCATTCAATTTGGATTAAGGATCCGGATTTCCATTGGAAGCTTTCTTGGCATCATCGCAGCGGTATTTGCTTATAGGAAGCTTTAGTCTATATTACATGGTCCGACTGATTTCCTGGAGAGAGAAGTTTAGGAGGATTCATGAAGGAAAGTTATTTAACTGTGAAGGAGCTGCCTATTTCCGAGCGGCCCTATGAGAAGTGCGAGAAATACGGTGCTGCCTATCTGTCCGACGCGGAGCTGTTGGCAGTTATCCTGCGTACGGGTACCAGAAAGCTACGGGTAATTGATCTTGCATCAAACATCTTGAATTACCCGGAAGCAAATTCCGGCTTGAAGGGCTTAAATTACCTTACGATGAAGGAGCTGACCCGGATCAACGGGATCGGCAGAGTGAAGGCAATCGAGCTGCTTTGTCTGACAGAGCTTACGAAGAGAATGGCAAAGGAGATCCACCGGGACAACCTAAGGCTGATCACCCCTAAAAGTGTGGCCGATTATTATATGCAGGATATGCGGCATTTAGACCGGGAGCAGATTATCCTTGTGATGCTTGATTCCAAGAGTAAGCTCATCAAGGACATGGTGATTTCCTCGGGTACGGTGAACACCTCAATCATGCCGTCCAGAGAGATCTTTGTGCAGGCTCTGAAGCAGGAGGCCGTAAACATCATCCTGATACATAACCACCCCAGCGGAGACCCCTCACCCAGTGCAGAGGATCTGCGTGTTACTAAGAGAATTAAAGAAGCCGGTAATTTCGTAGGGATTACGCTTATGGATCATATTATTATTGGCGATAATAGATATATCAGCCTGAAGGAACAGGGATTATTATAACCGTACAGACATATTAACAAGCAATGACTTTTCTGCTGATTTTTTGGAAACACGGAATAGTTTCAAGCATACTTTTCATTTGACAACTTTAGTTTATAGGAGGTAGCTATATCATGGCTTCAAAGGTATATGGGATAGATTTCGGAACCAGTACGATTAAAATAATAAAAAAGGGTCAAGGAATTGTGCTGGACGAGCGTAATATTATTGCGATTGCTGATAAGAAGACGGTAATAGCCTCCGGCAATGACGCTTTTGATATGTATGAGAAGGCCCCCTCTAATATAAACGTTACTTACCCTGTCAGAAGCGGCGTTATCGCCGATGTAGCAAACATGATGTCCTTACTACAGCATTTCATGATGAGAATCAGCAACTCTAAAAGACCCGGGTCCGCTGATTATATCGTCGCAACACCAACCGATATTACCGAGGTGGAACGCAGATCCTTCTTTGACCTGATCGCCAGCTCGAATTTAAAGGCCGGACATATCAAGATCGTGGAGAAGCCGATTGCGGACGCTGTAGGTGCCGGACTTGATGTCATGACAGCCAGGGGTGTGATGATTGTGGATATCGGTGCCGATACGACTGAGGTATCCATTTTGTCCCTGGGTGGTATCGTTTTAAGCAAATTAATCCCCGTCGGCGGTAATAAGCTGGACGAGGCGATCAAAAGTATCGTAAAGAGAAAATTCAACCTCTATATCGGTGATAAGACCGCAGAGAATATTAAAAAGAAGCTGGCCTGTGCACTTCCTTCTGTTAATGCTTCCGTTAAGGTCTTCGGCAGAGATGTGGTCACCGGGCTTCCGATAGAAATGGAGGTCGATTCCGTAACTGTTTACGAATCCATTTCGGAATATATGTATACCATTACGGATGCCATCCGTATTATTCTGGAGCGTACTCCTCCGGAAATTTCTTCTGATATCATTGACAGTGGTATCTATATTACAGGCGGATCAGCCAAGATTTTCGGCCTGAGCGAGCTGCTTCACAAGGAAACGGATCTGAAAATCAATATTTGTGAGGATCCCTCCAAAACTGTCGTCAAGGGTCTCGGTAAAATTATGGAGGATCATAAGCTTGCCTCCCTTGCTGCTGCCTTACGGCCAAAAACTATCGTAAATTAAACTACAGGTATACTGCCTCCTTCCGAACGGAAGGGCAGGAGAACATATTCCGGCTGCTCCGGTCGATTAACCGGACTTTCCGGCAGCTACAGCAACCTGTGAAGGTTAGGAGATATTATGAGACGCAGGACAAAGATCCATATTAATCCGAAGCACTTACTGATTATTCTTATTGTACTCTGTTTCGGTCTGATATTCTTATCCTACCGATACGGAGGGGCTCTCTCTCCGGTAAGAAATGCGGCAGGTACCATTGTCACCCCGATGCAGCGGGGAATTAATTCAGTTGGCAGCTTTATCTCGGATAGACTGAATATCTTTACAAGTATGAAGGATTTATTGAAGGAAAACGAAGACCTGAAGGATCGGGTTAATCTGTTATCCTATGAGAACAAGCTGCTGCTTCAGGATAAGTATGAGCTGGATGAGCTAAGGGAGCTGTATAAGCTGGATCAGAAATATCTTGATTATCCCAAAGTAGCCGCCAGGGTCATCAGTAAGGATACGAATAACTGGTATAATGTGTTTACGATCGATAAGGGGACCAGAGATGGTCTTGCAGAGAATATGAATGTTTTAGCCGGAAACGGTTTGGCTGGAATTATTACTGAAGCCCATTACAATTATTCCATTGTCCGTTCCATTATCGATGATAAGAGCAATGTCAGCGGAATGTTCTTAAAAACCTCTGATACCTGCATCGTCAAGGGTGACCTGAAGCTGATGGATGAGGGTAAGATAAGGGTAGAATTGATCAGTAAGGATGCCGAGATAGAGGATAATTATGAAGTAGTAACCTCACACATCAGTGATAAATTCCTACAGGGAATTCTGATTGGCTATGTAAGTGACATAAAACTCGATTCCAGCAATATGACTAAGACGGCATATTTAACGCCGGTGGTAGATTTTGAAAGACTGAATGAGGTTCTGATCATCACACAGCTGAAGGAGCCATTAATTGATAAGGACCCTTCCATCGCGGAGGAACCTATTACTGAATAGAAAAGCAGGGGACTCATGAAAAGGGTTATTGTATATTTCTTAGAAATTATGATATGTTTTGTTCTACAGAGCGCCATGTTCCATTATGTCAGGCTGGCAGGAATCATGCCAAATCTTCTGTTGATTTTGGTGGTATCCACTGCCTATATGAGGGGCAGGAATACGGGTCTTCTGGTTGGTTTCTTCAGTGGATTTTTCGTGGACCTGATCTTTGGCCAGGTTGTGGGGTTGTATGCGCTGCTTTATCTGCTGATTGGTTATTTCATCGGCTTTCTTAACAAGTTTTATTCGAACGATGACTTTACTCTGCCCATCATTTTTGTGGCTGTCTGTGATTTCTTCTACGGATTTTTCTATTATGTGTTCGAATTCCTGTTAAGAAGCAGATTAAATCTTTTTTACTATTTCCGACGATTTATTCTACCGGAGGTAATCTATACTGTAGCGGTCTCCGTCCTGTTATATAAGCTGTTACATATGATTAACAACCGTTTGGATCGTGCGGCGGAGTAAAAGCGAATGAAAGAACATATTCGCAAAGCGAATTATAAATAATTCGCTTGGGAAGAACTGTCGGAGTAGAGTGAAGTAAAGATCCTTCACACGGGAAGAACTGCGGAGTAGTGTGAAGTATAAGATCCTTCACACGGGAAGAACTGCGGAGTTTCGCACAAGTAGGCTCACTCCTTGTTCTTCCAGGGTGTATCATTTTCACTCCTTGTTTTTCCGTTGTTTAGATTTTGGAGGTAAGTGTGAAAATAAATTTTTCACACGGCATATTTGTGCTGACGCCCAAATTCGCGGGTTTAGGTAGAATGGAAGGTTATTATGTTAGATGTTTTTCTGGATTTTGTGAAACGGATTGTTAAATCAAGATTATTCCCTATGATGTTGATCTATATCGTACTTTTTGCGGTGCTGGTACATCGTCTGTTTTTGCTGCAGATCGTACAAGGCCCTGCCATTGCCAAAGAGGAGAATTTCAGGAAGACAGAGAATCGTGAGATCAAGAGTACCCGCGGTAATATCTATGACAGAACCGGAAAGCTCCTGGCTTCCAATGTCCTGTCCTATTCTGTTACCATGGAAGACAGTACAGAGATTGAAACCAATGAGGAAAGAAATGCTGTGATCCATCGGCTTATCAATATTATTAAGGACTGTGGGGACACGCTTTATAATGATTTTCCGATCGTTCAGACAGGAGAAAATGAACTGGAATTCACGATCTCAGGCTCAGCGCTGACCAGATTCAAGAAAAATGTCTATACCTTTGTTCTGGATGAGAATAAACAGCTCACAGAAAAGCAGCAGAATGCTACCGCAAAGGAGGTCTATGAATTTCTGAAGAACGGCACCGGGGATGACTATACCACTATGTTTGGTATCTCCGATGATTACACTGTGGCAGAAGCACTGGAGATCATGAGTGTCCGTTATGCCCTGCATTGTAATTACCCGAAATTCTTAAGGATTACTGTAGCGAATAAAGTAAATAACAATACGGTTGCCCATGTCATGGAGAGCAGTGCCGAGCTGCCGGGTGTTGAGATTCAGCAGCAGACTCAGCGAGTTTATCATGACAGTCTCTATTTTGCACATATCCTTGGCTATACCGGACAGATCAGTTCCGAAGAACTGGAGCTATTAAATGCTAACGGGGAATATTATAATTCCACTGACATTGTTGGTAAGACCGGTCTAGAGAAGGAATATGAAGCTTACTTAAGAGGTGTCAAGGGAACAGAGACCGTTACCGTAAATACCGGAAATAAGGTAATTGACGTGGTGGATCGCAAGGATCCCACCGCAGGGAATGATATTTATCTAACCATAGACAGTGATCTGCAGAAATCCACCTATCACATCCTGGAGAAGAAGATTGCCGGAATTTTGTTATCCAAGATCGTTCCGGACATGGATTACGGCTCCAAGGGGGAGAGTGCCAGTGAGATCACCACTCCGATCTATGAGGTGTATTATGCCCTGATCAATAATGATATTATTGATATTACCCATTTTGATGATCCGGATGCGAAAGATCTGGAGAAACAGACCTACACGAAATACAAAACGGAATTAGAGAGCGTCTTCAGACAGCTGGATTCCCTTCTGGCTCCCGAGAATACCGTGCTGGATAGCAGTGCCGGTGAGATGGAGGAATACCTGAAATACTTCTATGAGGTATTGGTGAAAAAGGAGATCCTGCTCAAGAAACAGATACCGGAGGACGATGAGGTATACAAATCCTACCTGAATAATAAAACTCCCCTGAACGTCTTTTTGAACCATGCAATCTCCAGGAATTATATAGATCTGTCCAAGCTGGGTGTTGAACAAGGCGAATTTTATACCTCGGAGGAGCTTTATCAGAAGCTGATCACAACCACTAAGGATATTTTGAAGAAGGATGGCACTTTCAATAAAAAAATATACCGCACTTTGGTATTTTCGTACAAATTATCGGGAAAAGAAATTTGTCTTTTATTATTCGACCAAGGTGTGATAGAATATAATGAAGAGGATAAGAGAGCTTTAGAAAACGGAACCATCTCTGCCTATCATTTCATGAATGCAAAGATTACTTCCCTGGAAATCACCCCTGCTATGCTTGCTTTAGAGCCCTGCAGCGGCTCCGTGGTTATTACGGATGTGAAGACCGGAGATGTCCTGGCGATGGTTACTTACCCCAGTTATGATAATAATAAATTAGCAAATAAAGTCGATTCAAAATATTACAATTGGCTGTTTACGGACAAATCTCTTCCTTGGATGAACCGTCCGACACAGCAGAGGACCGCGCCCGGATCTACCTTTAAGATGGTTACCTCCTTTGCAGGAATGATGGAAGGTGTGATCGGTCCACAGGAGAAGATTACGGATCTTGGAATCTTTGAGAAGATTCAACCGGCTGCGAAATGCCATATCTATCCCCGTTCCCACGGTTCTGTAGATATTACGGATGCCATAAAGGTTTCCTGTAACTATTACTTTTATGAGGTGGGGTTCCGCTTAAGTATAGACGGTACCGGCAAATACAATGAACAGGTTGGCTTGGAGAAGCTTAAGAAATACGCCTCCATGTTCGGATTTGATACAACCTCTGGAGTTGAAGTAAATGAAATATCGCCCCAGGTATCCGATGATGATCCGGTCCGTTCCGCGATTGGACAGGGTACGAATGCTTATACCCCGATGCAGTTATCACGATATGTGACCACCATAGCGAATCGCGGTATTAATTATGACTTAACCCTGTTAGACAGGATAGTTGATAAGGATGGTAACATTCAACTGCAGAATAGTGCCACTGTCTATAAGGATCTGACCGATATTAAGCCTGAATACTGGGATGCCGTGCAGGAAGGAATGTATGCCGTAGCAAATGTACCCGGAGGCTCCGTCAGCAGCCTGTACAAAAATCTTGGTGTTACGGTAGCCGGCAAGACCGGTACCTCTCAGATCAGTAAGGTTAACTTTAACAATGCATTGTTCGTATCCTATGCGCCCTTTGAGAATCCGGAGATATCGGTTACCGCTGTTATACCAAACGGTTATACCTCCGGTAACGCTGCAGAGCTGGCCAGGGATGTCTACCGCCTTTATTTCGATCTGGAGGACCAGGAGCATCTGGTAGAGAAGGAAGCTTCCTTGCCGGAGAACAATATTGCAGCCTTTTCAGATTAATTTAATTTTTAGTATAGCATCTTATACAAGAAGGAGAAGCCCATGAGTACAATGAATAATTCAGTAATCATTAAAGGTAATAAATACGGTATTATTGTTGTGCTGAGCCCGGAAGAAGACTTCGACGTAATAAAATTGCTGGTCGCCGAGAAATTCAAGGAATCCAGTAAATTCTTTGAGAATGCAAAGATGGCCATCAGCTTTGAGGGCCGAAAGCTGACTAACGAAGAACAGAAGGAGCTCTTAGATATTATTAATGAGAATACGGACATGCACATCGTCTGTGTCATTGATAATGATACCGAAACCGAAGAAGCCTTCAAGAAGACCTTGAACCAGAAACTGATGGAGCTTGAAAATAATACCGGACAGTTCTACAAAGGAATTCTGCGATCCGGTGCATCCTTAGAATTTGAAACCAGTGTCATCATCATCGGTGATGTCAATCATGGTGCCAGGGTGGTGTCCAAGGGTAATATCATTGTTCTTGGATCCCTTAAGGGAAATGCTTTTGCCGGTGCCTGCGGTAATACGAATGCATTTGTGGTTGCCTTGGATATGAGGCCGATGCAGATCAGAATCGCGGATACGATCGCCAGATCACCTGACAAACCCGTCAAGGAGGAGAGTAAGGAAGCGAAGATAGCTTTCTTAGAGGAAGGAAATATCTACATCGAGCCTCTGAACAAAAATGTTTTAAATGATATCAATTTATAATATATCATTGATAGCTTTAAGCAATGCATAAAGAACCTCTCTGAGGTTCTTATGAAAGAACTGGAGGATAATAAGATATGGGAGAAGTTATTGTAGTTACATCGGGTAAGGGCGGTGTCGGTAAAACAACAACAACCGCCAATGTCGGAACCGGTCTGGCAATGCTGGACAAGAAAGTAGTACTGATCGATACCGATATCGGCTTAAGAAATCTGGATGTTGTTATGGGCCTTGAAAACAGAATTGTTTATAATCTTGTTGATGTTGTCGAAGGTACCTGTAGAATTAGAAATGCTCTGATTAAGGACAAGCGTTATCCTAATTTATATTTGTTGCCTTCCGCTCAGACAAGGGATAAAAATGCTGTCACTCCCGAGCAGATGAAGAAGCTCGCGGATGAGCTTAAGGATGAATTTGATTACATAATTATGGACTGTCCGGCCGGTATTGAACAGGGCTTTAAGAATGCAATTGCCGGAGCAGACAGGGCCTTAGTTGTGACTACTCCCGAGGTTTCCGCCGTCAGGGATGCGGACCGTATCATCGGACTTCTGGAAGCAAATGAGCTGAAGCAGTCCCACCTGATTGTAAACCGTCTTCGCATGGATATGGTTAAACGGGGAGATATGATGTCCAGTGAGGATGTTTGTGAGATTCTTGCTATCGACTTAATCGGTATTGTTCCTGATGATGAAAACATTGTTGTTTCCACCAACCAGGGTGAACCGTTGGTAGGTTCCGATACTTTAGCGGGAAAGGCATATATGAATATTGCCAGGAGGATTATAGGAGAGGATGTGCCGTTTTTGGATCTGAACGGTAAAGCATCCATCTTTGGCAAACTGTTTGGCAAGCGAAAGAAAAACTAAGGGGAGGTATTCATAATGGGCTTTGCAGATTTTTTCAAGAAAAAAGGAACCGGCAGTATTGCAAAGGACAGGTTGAAGCTGGTATTGGTGTCGGATCGTGCCGGTTGCTCACCGGAAATCATGGAACAAATTAAGAATGATATCATTGCCGTGATATCAAAATATATAGAAATAGACTTAGAGGGACTGGATATTAAGATAACACAGACAGAGTCCGAATCCAACAACGGTACCGTTCCTGCCCTGTTTGCGAATATTCCGATCAAGGATATCAGGTCAGCTAAGAAATAAGGATGATTACTTCATGTTCAAATTCAAAAACTATGATTTTAAACGATATAACTATGTACTGCTCATCACTATAACAATTCTGAGCCTTGTTGGTGCTTACCTGATCAAACAGGTACAGATGGAGGGTGAGAACCTTTTTCTTAAACAGATCGTAGGTTTTTTTGCAGCATTGATCATGGTGGTTTTCATTTCCCTGATTGACTATCATTTTGTAAGTAAATTTTATATCGTATTTTACTTAATTAATTTAGTTCTGCTGATTCTAGTTAAATTAGTAGGAGTCAGCAGAAACTATGCACAGCGGTGGCTCGATTTGGGTTTTATGGAATTCCAGCCCTCCGAGCTCAGTAAAATCATAACCATCATTTTTTTCGCAAAGCTTTTTACCATATTCCAGCATAAGATTAACAATGCGGTATTTCTTATACTTTCATTGATCGCAATGGGAGTACCGACCTATCTTATTCTGACACAAACGGATCTGTCCACCAGTATCGTAATTATGATGGTGTTTGGGGCCATTCTGTTCTGTGCAGGCATAAGCTGGAAGATCATACTTCCGGTGTTATTAGTCGGGATTCCTGCCTTTATCGGTATTTTTTGGTATGTCCAGCAGGATTATCAAAAACTGCTGAGCCCATATCAGCAGGAAAGAATCCTTTCCATCCTTAATCCGGAGGAATATCCTGCTCTCATGTATCAGCAGGACAACTCAATTCAGGCCATCGGCTCCGGTCAGCTGTTAGGCAAAAGTCTGACTGAAGGCCCCGGTGAATTTCGTGGATATAATACCGTACCGATCTCCGAAAGTGATTTTATCTTCTCCGTAGCCGGTGAGGAGTTAGGTTTTATCGGAAGCTGTATCATACTCCTGTTATTTTTGATTGTAATCTTTCTGTGTCTGAATACAGCCAGAAGAGCTGCGGATCGATTGGGGATGCTGATTGCTGTCGGAATAGCTTCCTGGTTTGCTTTCCAGGTGTTCGTCAATATCGGTGTAGCAACCAGAATCCTGCCGAATACCGGTATTCCTCTTCCTTTCTTAAGCTCTGGCTTAAGCTCACTGTTAAGCAGTATGATTGCCATCGGAATGATTATGAATATCAGCCTGCAGCCCAAAAAGCCGGGGAGCAGAATCAACTCTTAGAATAAACTTTACCATGATATTTTTTTATAGCAAAAACAGCTGCCTCAGGTGGCAGAATGGAGGTTTCCATGAATATTGGCATGATTGCCCACGACGCTAAAAAGAAATTGATGCAGAATTTCTGTATTGCTTATCGTGGTATCTTAAATAAACATGTTCTATATGCAACCGGGACTACAGGTCGTCTGATAGAGGAGGTTACAAATCTAAGTATCCATAAGTATCTTGCCGGACACTTGGGTGGAGAACAACAGCTGGGATCCCAAATTGAACACAACCAAATCGATCTTGTGATATTCTTACGGGATCCGCTTTCACCAAAATCCCATGAACCGGATGTTAATAATATCTTCCAGCTTTGTGACAAGCATAATATACCACTGGCTACGAACCTCGCTACTGCTGAGCTGTTAATCAAAGCATTGGATCGTGGAGATATGGATTGGCGCGAGTTATTCAAATCCTGATTTGAAACGGATACTTATGATGAAGGGTGGATTCCTATGAAAATTCGTTATCTTATCCTGACTGTTGTCATGCTGCTGTTATTGGCAGGCTGCCAAAAATCCTCCGACCATTTTTTATCCTATCAGGAGACAATTGCTGCTGATGGATATTCTTCGGGAAATAATTTATCCGAATATGATTTTTTTGGCAAGAATTTGGTTATGATACCGGAAGAGCAGGTAATCTCAAATAATGATTATCTGGAGTCAGAAGCAGCTCTGCTGATTGATGTAACCGGAGGAAAATCACTGTTCGCCAAAAATATCTATGAGAAACTATATCCGGCCAGCCTCACGAAGCTTTTTACCGCATTGGTAGCCTTAAAACGGGGAGAAATCACCGATACTGTAACCATCAGTTATCAGGCCTCCCATATTCCGGATCCCTATGCTAAAATCTGCGGTTTTAAAGAGGGTGATACTATGACCCTGGAAACCCTGTTAAACTGCATGCTGGTGTATTCCGGTAATGATGCTGCTATAGCAGTGGCTGAATATATCGGAGGCAGCGAGGAGCAGTTTGTTGCCATGATGAATGAGGAAGCGAAGAAGCTCGGAGCTGTCCAGACTAATTTAGTAAATTCAAACGGTCTCCATGATGATAATCATTATTCTACAGCTTATGACATTTATCTGGTCTTTGCAGAGCTGATGAAATATGATGCCTTCCTTGCCATAATCGGCCAGGGTACTTATACTGCCGAATATAAGGATGTCAATGGGAATGCGAAGGAAAAGACCTTCCTGACCACGAACAGTTATCTTAAGGAGATCGAGGAAATGCCCGAAGGCCTTACGATGAAGGGCGGTAAATCAGGTACTACTTACAATGCAGGCAATTGTCTGGTTGTGTTGGTTCAGGATGAGAAAAAAACTGATTATATCTCCCTAATCATGAAAGCGGGGGATGAGACAAAACTCTATTCCGAAATGTCCAAATTATACTCAATCATAAGATAAATGACGATACCATTATATTAATTCTACCGATGTAGAATGGATTTTATAGTTGTCTTTTCGTCAGTAATGTACTATAATTACCTTATCAGGTAAGATTTTTTATAGTAATATTACAACTTCATGGCGGATGTGTTGGATCATCAATTCATCTAGTATTATTGGCACCGCAATATACGATGCGACCATCATAAGGAGGAGATTACCATGATACAGATTATTTCAGGCGAGAAGGGTAAGGGAAAGACCAAGATCCTAATCGACAAAGTAAACACAGAGGTTAAGACAGCAAAAGGTGATGTTGTTTATATCGATAAGAACAACAAGCACATGTATGAGTTAAGCAATAAGATCAGGCTGATAAATATAACAGATTATCTTATTGAAAATCAAAGTGAGTTTATCGGATTTCTCTGCGGTATCATTTCCTGTGACCATGATATTCAGTCCATTTATCTGGACAGTTTCCTCAAAATTGCTTATTTGAATAATGAAAATCTTGAATATGTATATCATAAGCTGGAGAAGATATCAAACCAATTCCAGGTTAATTTCGTACTGAGTGTTTCTATGAATTTAGACCAACTTCCGGATTATATGAAACAGAATGTTACGGTATCCCTATAGGATAGTTTAATAATAGCAGATAAAGGAGCGTCATTCATACATGACGCTCCTAATTTATTCTTTCATCATACGCGAAAGAAAAGCGAGGAAACATACAAGCATATCTAAAGAATACACTTGTATGCTTCACTACTCAGTCTTCATTACGTAATCTGCCGAAGAAGCTTAAGGAATATAAGCCTGAGATACCAATAAGTGCATAGATAATTCTGGAAACCATACTCATATCACCGAATAAAACTCTTACCAGATCAAAATCGAAGAATCCGATTAAACCCCAGTTTATAGCTCCGATGGCTACAAGGATTAAAGCAATATAATCCAATGTTTTCATATATGAACCTCCTTCTTGCTTTATACTATTGCAGAAGCCTAAATACTGCTTCATGAAATATTTCTTTTATTATATTTTCCTTATTTTTCGTTTTTATTCAGGCTTCGAATTAAAAATGAGACCACTTGTATTTATAAGTAAATTTAAGTATAATAGTACTGTACTTTTGGGAACAGGAGGCATAACCTTGAGCAATGGCAAAAGAGTAGTAAAATTCAAACGTCGCAGGAGTGTGAATATCGGTATTATTATATTTACAATTCTGTTTTTATATATTGCAATCAACATTTATCTCTATTTCACAAAGGAACATATGTCCATCTATGAAGTGAAGGAAGGGGCAAATGTAGAGGATAACCTTTTTACCGGCCTGGTGCTGCGTGAGGAAGAAATCGTACGGTCTGACAAAGCCGGTTATATTTCCTATTTTCAGAAGGATGGTGCCCGTATCGCTAAAAACGCCTCGGTATATGCTGTAGATGACAGCCGCCAGATAATGGACATGATCCTGTCCAGTGAGGAACCCTTAAAGGTTTCAGAAGAAATTAATGGTCAGTTCTTATATGAAATCAATCAGTTCCGGAAAAATTATTCCGATGATAATTTTAGCCCGGTGTATTCCTTCCGAGAGGATGCCCAGAGTACTGTACTTGATTTGCTGAACCAGACCATGGAAGAAAAAGGTCGGACGATTGAAGAAGAAACCGGACTTTCTTATTCCTATGGCGTAGTCCAAAGTGCAGGAAGCGGTATCATTACATATTATCTTGATTCCTATGAGGACATTACGGCAGAGCAGGTTACTCCGGAGATGTTCCAAACAGATAACTATACCAGAACACAGCTTCGCACAACCGAGATGATTCCAATAAATTCACCGGTTTATAAGCTGATTATCTCTGATACCTGGTCCATTATCCTTCCCCTTACCAAAGAGCAATATACCGGTTTAAGCGGTAAAACAAGCATTAGCTTAACGATAGAGAAGGACGGACAGGAAACCAATGCGGCCTTAAGCCTCTATCAGAAGGACTCTGAATATTATGCTAAGCTTACGATGGACAAGCTGCTGTCCAATTATATCCAGGACCGCTATCTGGATATCATGCTTCATATAAATGCAGAGAAAGGCTATAAAATTCCCATATCCTCTATTGTAGAAAAGGATTTTTATCTGGTTCCGTTGGAATTCTTTACGGTGGGTGCCGACAGCGGTAAGGATGGACTGGTCAAAGAGTCCTATAGTGAGAATGGTGAAGTTAAGTATACCTTTATTCAGGCCGATAAATACTTTGATGACGGTACCTATGGTTATGTGGATACCAGATTATTCCCGGCAGGGACCTGGATTAAAATAATGGATAAGGATGAGCGCTATCAGCTGGCTTTGACCGAGAAGTTGACCGGAGTATTCAATGTCAATATGGGATATGCCGTATTCAAAAGAATAGAACCGCTTTATCAGAATGATTCCTACTGCATCATAAAAAAGAACACATCGTATGGGGTGTCCCTATACGATCATATCGCATTGGACGGTTCGACTGCGGTGGAGCAGAAAATCATTTACTAAAGAGGTCAGATCTGCAGGTGCAGTAATGTTGTGCAGATTCTACCCAATGCTTGGAACGAATAGGGTAACTAGATTGGTACTTCGAAGGAGCATAAGTATGAAAGAACGGATTCAGGAGATAGAAAGACGTATTCAGGCGGCCTGTGACCGTACCGGGCGTGACCGGTCAAAGGTAACCTTAATCGCTGTCAGTAAGACGAAGCCGGTCACGATGCTAGAAGAAGCATATTCCCTCGGCATGCGTGATTTCGGTGAAAATAAGGTACAGGAGCTTTCGGAGAAATATCAGGTATTCCGGGACGGTAGTCATGAGGATATGCGCTGGCATCTGATCGGGCATCTGCAGAGAAACAAGGTAAAGCAGGTGATTGATAAGGCTGTTCTGATTCATTCCGTGGATTCTCTTCGGTTAGGACAGGCAATTGAGGAAGCAGCAGCAAAGCACTCTTTGGTCTGTGATATCCTGGTGGAAGTCAATATTGCAGAGGAAGAGTCCAAATTCGGTGTTTCCGTGGAGGAAACCGGACCTTTGATCGACGAACTTCTTCAACTTCCCCATCTGCGCGTAAGAGGATTGATGACAATTGCTCCCTATGTGGATGATCCTGAAAAAAATAGAAAGTATTTTAGGAAATTGCGAGAATTATTTATTGACATAAAATCAAAAAACATTGATAATTACTGTAAAGGGAATATTGACCAAGCGAGCTTTAATATTCTCTCTATGGGTATGACCGGAGATTATGAGGTTGCAGTAGAAGAGGGTGCTACCATGATCCGAGTTGGGACAGGCATTTTCGGGGAACGTAATTATTCTGTTTCAGTATAGTAAACATAGATGGGAGAGACATACGATGCCTAATATTTTTAAGAATTTTCTTAACTCAATGAAATTAACGGATGAAGACGAGGAATATGATGATTATCTGAATGAGGAAGCTGAAAAGGAGCAGAAAAAAGCCAGACGCCAGGAGCGTAAGGCCGAGAAGCTTGATAGGGTAGAAGAAGCCCCTAGAAACCAGTCACCTGTTACTCCGGCTCCGAGCGACCTTAAAAAAGAGAGGATGTCAAGAATGGAGAGAAATACTGCAGGAAAGGTTGTTCCGATCAGAACCACTCCTAAGGGACTCGAGGTTTGTATTATGAAGCCTACGTCCTTTGAAGATTCCCAAGTGATTTGTGACATGCTATTGACTGGACGGGCAACTGTCATTAATCTGGAGGGATTTGATGATAAGCTTGCACAACGCACGATGGATTTTATCTCAGGCTCGGTATATGCGATTAACGGTAAGCTGCATCGTATCTCCAGCTGTATCTTTATCGTATCCCCCGATACTGTAGATATCTCAGGTGATTACCTAGATTTAATACAGGAAAGAGGCTTTGAACCGCCGACTTTCCAGTCGAAATTCTAATCTACGCTATGGAGAAGGATGAACAAATATTACGCAAGCGCTTTAAAGAACTTGCCTTAGCAGCGGAGCTTCGGGGTGGAATTATCTTCTCGGATTATCTTAATCTGAATGAGCAGAGCATATTTATAAGCATGAAACAGGAATTACCGAAGATAAAGTATTTTACTTACGGAGGTTTTGAAGACGCCGAGAGGAAAATACTTTGTTTTTGTAGTGATGAAATGATTACGGATATAAACGAACTGGATTGGCCGATATCCTGCATCAAATTAGTTCCTGCGAACCAGAAATTCAGCGATACCTTAACTCATCGTGATTTTTTGGGTGCAATTCTGAATCTTGGTATTGACCGATGCAAGATTGGTGATATCCTGATCCATGAGAATGAGGGCTTTCTGTTCTGTATCAGCACGATCAGCGGCTTTATCACAGATCAGTTAAGCAAGGTGAAGCATACAACAATCCGAGCCGGAATTACCTCGAGCAAGGATTTTGATTATAAACCTAAGTTTAAGGAAATTACGGGAACCGTATCCTCCGTCAGACTTGACAGTATTCTATCTGTGGCTTTTAAAAGCTCCCGGAGCAGCCTAACCGGATTAATTGAAGGCGGTAAGGTATTCGTTAACAGTCGGGAGGTATTAACTAACAGCTACCAGCTGAAGGAGAAGGATGTCGTATCCGTTCGTGGCTATGGGAAGTTTATCTACGGCGGAACGGACTACCAAACGAAGAAGGGAAGATATTCGGTGAAGCTGTATCTATACGGAGAATAGATATATTCTTACGGCTGACGGCTTCGTCAGATAAGGATAGGGAGGTTGTAGTGATGATTACACCATCGGAGCTGCGTGATAAGCTGAAAAACGGAGTTGATAAGAAAGAGATGGAATCGCTCTTAAATGAGCTTTCCACTGACTATGAGCTTTTATTCGGTGAGAATGAAGACCTGAAGAAGAAAGCAGAAGAGCTGAGTGAAAACATCCGTTATTACAAATCCATTGAAAAGACCCTCCAGAAGGCCTTGATCCTTGCAGAGAAGACCTCTCAGGATATTAAGGCGGCTGCAATCAGGGAGGCCGAGGCCATTGAGCTGGAAGCCAGAGCCAAGGCGGACAAGATCCAGGCCGGAGCGAAGAGAAAGCTTGAGCTGTTGGAGCATAAGACACTGAATCTGATTCATCAATATAATTACTTTAAGATACAGTTTGAGAATCTTCTGAATGCACAGCTGAAGCTGATTAACAGCGATAGCTTTATGATCAATACCAATGATTTTATGTATCAGGAGGAGCAGGCTAGTGTACCGGAGATGGAGTCAGAGGAGATTGAGAGTCCGGAGGAGATTGAGCTGAAGCAGATAGATTTCCTGAAGGAAGCCACGGAACAGTCCGTTCAAACGGAGGACGGCTTTGAATTCATTAATCTGTTAGACCAGATATAGATATCTGCTCTGTAACTGCTGTTGCGTATATATTCCTGACTTTGTCAGAGGATCATCTACATAAATGTTTCTGATGAAAAGATCAGCATAACCTCGTCTTTAGGTTATAGGATGCGGTTATGCACTTTTTATGGATCGGAGGATCAAAGGATGAAAGAAAACGGCTTCTTAATGGAACCAATCACGGTATATTATGAGAACAAGCCATCATATGATATCATGCTTGAGAAGGATTTTGATAACCTTTCAGCAGCTGTCGAGCAGTTGGGCATGAAGGGCCGTAAATTCATGATCGTGACTGACAGTAATGTTGGCAGCTACTATCTTAAGGAATGCCTTTCTATCTTCAAGTCGTTATCAGACCATGTTATAAGCTATGAATTTCCTGCCGGAGAAGCAAGCAAGAACCTTACTACGGTTCAGGAATGCTATTCGAGGCTGATCAGTGCAGGCTTTGACCGAAATGATGTATTAGTCGCTCTGGGTGGAGGAGTCATCGGAGATCTTACCGGTTTTACCGCGGCAACCTATCTTCGTGGAATACGGTTTCTCCAGATACCCACTTCCTTACTGTCCATGGTGGATTCCAGTATCGGCGGTAAAACCGGCGTCGATTATCTGGCATATAAGAATATGGTCGGTGCCTTCCATCAGCCGAAGCTGGTCTATATGAACCTCTCTGCATTGTTAAGTCTACCCGACCGTGAATTCTATTCCGGAATGGGGGAAATCATAAAGCATGGACTCATCAAGGATCGGAGCTATTATAAGTGGCTGAAGGCGAACAGGGAAGGGATCCGGAATAAAAAGCTGGAGGTCCTAAGGGAGATGGTACGTGTAAGCTGCCTGATCAAGAAAGAGGTTGTCGAGAAGGATCCGAAGGAATTAGGTGACCGCGCTCTCTTAAATCTCGGTCATACGATCGGTCATTCCATCGAGAAACTAAAGAATTTCTCCCTTCTCCATGGGGAATGTGTCTCCCTCGGCATGGTGGCTGCAGGATATCTGTCCTATCAAAGGGGTTATCTTACACAAGCAGAATTTGAGGATATCGTGGACACCATCAAGAGCTTTCATCAACCGATCCATGTAACCGATTTGGAAGCAGAGGAGGTCTATGAGGTGACCAGGCTTGATAAGAAGATGGATGGCGATAAGATCCGTTTTATTCTTCTTCAAAGCATCGGAGCGTCATTTATCGATCCGAGCGTATCGAAGACAGAGCTTCTGGAAGCAATCAGTTATATCCTGAAATAAAGGATGCAAACGAATTATCCTCCATTTGTCTGTGAAGGGATAATCGGCTTATTACTCATATTTATTTTATTTTGTTAGAAATGTTTTGATTTTTGATGCTATGATGGTTTAATATAGAATAATACTAAATGATTAAGCTGGATAGGTAACCGGCGAGCGGAGGCAACAATGAAGCAGCGTATCGGCAATTTTTTGTTATTTATTTTCTTAATAGCAGTGGACCAATTCTCTAAGTATTGGGCTAAAACCATAGTGAAGGAGAAAGGACCGTTTTCCATCATTCCTCGGGTATTAAAGCTCCAATACCATGAAAACAATGGAGCAGTGTGGGGAATTTTAAGCGGTAAGATGAGCTTTCTGATTATTCTTACCATCGTTCTGATGTTACTGTTGACCTATTTTTATCTGAAGATTCCCACCGGAAAGCGTTATGCTCCGATCCGGCTGATCTGGATCTTTATTATGGCGGGTGCCATAGGTAATTTCATTGACCGGATCTCTTTACGTTATGTAGTGGATTTCATCTATATTGAGCTGATTGATTTCCCAATCTTTAATTTTGCCGATATGTGTCTCACTTTATCCTGTGTCCTATTGGTTGTTTTGGTGCTCTTTTATTACAAGGAAAAGGATCTGGCCTTTATAGATGAAATATTCCGAAGAAAGAAGAAGTCAGAAAGTAACGACGGATCCGGAAAGGACGAATGAGTATGGGTCATATGGGTATCGAGGATGATGAGGACTTAGCGTTGCCGGAAGAGGGGCAGGAAACCACGGTTACAGTTGGAGAAGAGTATAGTGGGATTCGCATCGATAAATACCTGTCTGAGGTAATGACTGAGCTTTCCCGCTCTTATCTTCAGAAATTAATTGAAGAGGGTAATATACTAATGGCTGGAAAGCCCGTTAAAGCCAATTTAAAGGTGAAAACAGGACAGACCGTCACTTTATACCTTCCCGAACCGAAAGAGGCTGAAATCGTCCCAGAAGATATTCCACTTAATATTTTATATGAAGATAAGGACATCATCATTATAAACAAGCAAAAGGGACTGGTAATTCATCCGGCTGCCGGACATGCCTCCGGCACTCTGGTGAATGCCCTGCTGTATCATTGCCAGGGTGAATTATCCGGAATTAACGGAGTACTAAGACCCGGAATCGTCCACCGTATTGACAGGGATACCACCGGTGTTATGGTAGCCTGCAAGAACGATAAGGCACATCAGTTCATTGCCGATCAGTTAAAGGTCCATTCGATCACCAGAAAATATCAGGCGATTGTCTACCATACCTTTCAGGAGGAGAGCGGAAGAGTGGAGGCTCCGATCGGAAGGCATGAGAGGGACCGTAAGAAGATGGCTGTCAATCATAAAAACGGCAAATATGCAGCTACGAATTACCGGGTGATTGAGAATCTCGGAAAACGATACGCCCACATAGAATGTTCTCTGGAGACAGGCCGTACTCATCAGATCAGAGTCCATATGGCAAGTATCCGTCATCCGCTTCTGGGTGATACGGTATACGGCCCCGAGAAGGATCCCTTCCGGTTGGAGGGACAGGCTCTGCATGCAGGAGTCCTGGGCTTTCTGCATCCGACGACGAAAGAATATATGGAATTTACAGCACCGTTTCCTGACTATTTTACCGAATTATTAGAGAAACTAAGACGACAATAAGGGGTAACAAATTTGAAGAGAAAAGTGATAGATGGGTTAATTAATTGGAATCAGAAGCCTTCTTGCAGGCCTGTTCTTCTAACAGGAGCCAAAGGAGTTGGTAAAACCTATGTTGCTTATGATTTTGCCAAGTCCTTC
>JAEZHX010000037.1 GCA_023436765.1 Bacillota bacterium | reverse complement strand
ATATGCCGATGGGCATGCATACAGTAATCAGCGAGGGTACAAGTACATTATCAGGAGGACAGAGACAAAGGCTACTGATCGCCCGTGCTATTGTGAACAAGCCCCGAATTGTATTTTTCGATGAAGCCACCAGTGCATTGGATAACAAGACTCAGAAGATAGTAAGTGACAGTCTGGATAAGATCAGAGCCACCAGAATCGTGATTGCACACAGACTTAGTACGATCATTAATTGTGACAGGATTATCGTCATGGATAAGGGTCATATCATAGAAATCGGTCCCTATGAGGAGCTGATTGCTAAGAAGGGTGTCTTTTATGAAATGGCACAAAGACAGCTTGCCTGACAGTCGGTAATATCCGACGTTCCATATGGCTTTTATACGGGGAACCGTATCGGCAAATAAAACTAAGGAGGATTTTGTTATGACAAGGAAAGAACTTGAAGAGAAGTTAGTTAAGAAGGCATGGGAAGATGACGACTTTAAGAAACAGCTTTTAAAGGACCCCAAAGCAGTTATCGAAAAGGAAACCGGCAAGAGCTTATCGAAGGATTTTACAATCGAAGCAGTTGAGGAGACAGCAAACAAGTCATATATTGTAATTCCGGTTAATCCCAGCGAATTATCTGATGATCAGTTGGATGGTGCAGCAGGCGGTTTCTGGTGCATAAGCTTAAGTGTATTCTAGAGTTAAGTCCATAGCCTAAAAAGAGTAAGAATTTAGTATCTATATGTTTCGCACTTGTACATACTGTATGAGTGCGAAACATACAGATTCCCACACCCAAATACTCAAATACCCTTATACCTACGTTTAGCCTTTGGAGATACCTATGAATAAAGTTGATATGCTAATTGCTTCGATTACAGATCAATCAAGAATTTTATACGATGATCATATCCGTTTTTTGTATAAGGATGAGTATATAAAGGTGTTAAAGGATGTTTTTGGAATATATGATGATTGTGAGGGTATTTTTGATAATACTCATCTTTTAACTACTCAGAAACTTGCATTTGTTGAATTGATTTATCCTTTTTTACACTATGCGAAGAAAAAAATATCAAAAGATATTGATTTAATAAATATAGCAAAAACTGCAATGGATGATATGGAATGCTTATTATTAGAAAATCTCTCTAAACTCTCTGCGCAAGCATTCTTTTTTAAATTTTCAAAGGTTATCGGAACCGGTTATAACACAAGCGGATTTGATGCTTATTTCGAGGATACGAAGCCAAATTCGGACTGTTTAGCGGATAGAATGAAATATGATATGTTTGTTTCGGATTTTTTGAAAAATAGATGGGGAGAGTTCTTTTTGGAGTATTCTGCTCTTGCCATGCTAATGGCTGTTCTGACGCAGCAGTGGATTACTATGCTCATAAATTTCACAGATGCATTTCTTAGGGATTATACCGATATAAGAAAGACGTTTTTTAAAGAAGGTAGTAAAGGAAGTATCCTGTCCATTAAGGCTGCTGAACATAACGGACTTAATCTGGAGGATATCACACTCATTATAAACTTCGATAACAATGAAAAGTTGATTTATAAGGCTAAAAACATAGAGGTGGATAGGTGCTTTCAGGCTTTCCTGGATTGGATCAACAATAAGTGTAAGAGCATACCACTAAAATGTATGCGGATGATCACCGCAGACCATTATGGCTGGCAGGAATATGTACCGCAGGAAGCGTGCTTATCTGAGGCAGAGGTGAAACACTTTTATTTCCGAGCCGGTATGCTATTGGGAGTGCTCTATGTATTTGGAAGCAGTGATATGCATTGCCTTAATCTTATCGCGAATGGTGAATACCCGGTACTGATTGATATGGAAGCCCTAACAGGAAGCAGCTGTGATACGAATGTACTGAATACCCATTTTCTCCCTTGCCATTCTTTCGTCGTTGACGGAAGGCTTGAATACAGTAATGCTTTAAGCTCAGAAACCTTTACCAGATCACTCATGAAGGATTTGCATTGGGAGCATGTAAATACGGATAAGATGAAGCCTGTATACCGACACCGCGAGGTATCTCCGAAGAGTGTTGTATATCATAGTGACAAGAAAGTATACTCATATCTTTATCTGGATCAGCTCCTTAAGGGGTTTAATTTTATGTATGAATATGTCATGGATCACAAGAAAATGGTATTCAATTCGATAGTCAAGAATTTTAGCAGCTGTGAAGTACGGTATTATCCGAGAGTATATAGAAACTATTTTTATACAATATACAATTCATTAGCACCCGAGTATTTGAAGTCAGGGGCCGACAGATTAGCGATTCTTCAGAAGACCTTGGATAAAACTTCAATGCAACTTCAGCAAACTCCTGAGGAAATCAAAATATATGAGCTGGAGCAGCTGTCGGTTAATTCAATACCTAGGTTTAATATTTCCTATAAGGAGGGGACTCTAAAGGGATTCAATGACATTACTATAAATGAGCTTCACCTTAAGGCACCTATGAGTACTGTTAAGGCTAGGATAAACAGGCTATGCAGATCAGATTTAGAACAACAGAATACGCTAATCAGAAAAGCCTTCCAGGATTATAAAACCAATATAACAACACATGAAACGGAGCTTTACTATGTATAAACCTTCAAACTATAATTTCATTTGGCCGCTAAGTGAAGAGGAGAGGTTTTTAGTCTATAACAGCTTTACCACTGCCTGCGTTTGTACGGATCAAAGTGGGGTGGCGATTCTCTCATCTGCGACAGTTGATATAAGAGAGCTCGACTATCAAGACAAGGATACTGTCTCCGAATTTATTACGAATGGCTTCCTGATTGAGAAAGAAATCGATGAACTGAAGGTACTGAAGTTCTCAAGTAACACCTTCAAATATAATAAAGATATTTTATCCTTAACCATTGCCCCTACGATGGCCTGCAATTTCAGCTGCGAATACTGTTATCAGGAACCCGGTAAGCAGGTAACCATGTCGAAGGAGGTTCAGGAGGGGATCCTCCATTATATAGAGAATTCGATTAAGAAGCTGGATAAACTGTATATCACCTGGTTTGGGGGAGAGCCTTTACTGGCAAAGAGCATCATATCAGAGCTTTCTGAGCGAATCGATCAATTAGCGAAAGCACATGACTGTGAGGTATCCTATTTTATGATAACAAACGGATCTCTATTTGATCCTCCCTTAATTGCCGAACTAAAGGAACATAATTATAAAGGGATACAGATCACCCTTGATGGTCCGCCCGGAATACATAATAAAAGAAGAAGACCTAAAAATGGTGATGAGCACTGCTTTGAGCACATTATGGATAATATCAAGGAACTGCTCAAAAATGGTATGAAGGTGATGATCAGGATCAACCTGGATAAGACAAATGCCGACAGCATGGAAAAGCTCCTGGACCTCTTAAAGGAAGAAGGGGTTACGGAGGCAATAATTGATCCTGCGCAGGTAGTCGCTTACACTGAAGCCTGTAATTCAGTAGCAGGAAACTGTTTTACTACAGCCGAGTACACTGAACAGGAGAATAATATACACAGACTGCTGATGGAGAAAGGCTTTGTAGGGGATGCTACTGGTTTCCTGCCGAAAAGAAAAACGAATTTCTGCTGTGCGGATCAGATCAACTCCTTCCTGATTGATCCCCAGGGTAATATGTATAAATGCTGGAATCACATTGGAACCAAAGAAACGGTTGGTAACATTATCAATAGTAGTACGCGAATACAGAAAATGAGGCAGGTAAACTGGATTGATTACAGCCCCTTTGATTATAAGGAATGTGTGGACTGTAAATACCTCCCCCTTTGTATGGGAGGCTGTCCTTATCTTGGCATGGAGATCAATCATGGAAAACCGGAATGCCTGAAGACAAAGTACAATTTGCAGCAAATCATCATGTCCCACTATGAGAGTAGAAAGAACAAGGTGGAGAAGTGAGGGATAGGAATGAATCAAACAAGATATAGGAACATACCAAGTTTCATCAATATAGAGGTTACGACAGCTTGTGATTTACATTGTCCCCAGTGCTATAACAGCTCTGTCCCCAAGGAGATCGATCGAAACAAATTAATGATTTATCTCAACGAAATTGCAGCAATGGGGACAAAGGCAATTGGTTTGACCGGAGGAGAACCGCTGTTATGTTCTTATCTTGATGATATTATCGAGAGGATAAGCCAATTAGGTATGGGTGCATATATCGTAACCAGTGGTTCGGGATTATCAAAAGTGCGGTTGGAGCGACTAATAG
>JAEZHX010000036.1 GCA_023436765.1 Bacillota bacterium | reverse complement strand
CCAAAGCGATACCTGTAACATAGCCATCGGTCATTTCCAGATAGCGGGGACCCTTTGCAAGAGTACCATACATGGTTCCTACCTGGCTGCGGAGACCCTTTCCCAAATCCTCTAAGCCGGCACCGATCGGAAGTCCGTCTTCAGAGAAAGCACTCTGAGTTCTGCCGTATATGATCTGAAGGAACAGTTCCCTCATTGCTGTATTAATCGCATCACATACCAGGTCAGTATTCATTGCTTCAAGAATTGTCAGGCCCGGTAAAATTTCAGAAGCCATCGCTGCGGAATGAGTCATACCGGAGCATCCGATGGTCTCTACCAATGCTTCCTGAATAACACCGTCTTTCACGTTTAATGTTAATTTACAGGTTCCCTGTTGCGGTGCACACCAGCCGACACCATGGGTTAAACCTGAGATATCGGATATTTCCTTTGCTTTTACCCATTTAGCTTCTTCCGGAATCGGTGCTGCGCCATGGTGCACTCCCTGGGTAACAGGACACATCATTTTTACCTCATGTGAATAGATCATGTTGTTGAAACTCCTTTCAATTTACATAGAATAGCTTATGTCTGTTATTTACTTAACATATTTTCGCATAAAACCCAGCGTTCGTCCATAGTTTTTTATAAAAACTTTGCCATAGATATGAAAAAAGGGCTGTTTTTGTTAACAGCCCCTGGTTCTTTACTTTTTATAGACGATTTCTCCAGCCTTCTTATAGATGCTTCCCTCCGGGATAATGCCCCTAACCATGGATAATGGATAGATATTTGTATTCCTTCCAACGACCGAACCGGGATTTAAGACACTGTTGCAGCCGACCTCCACATAATCGCCTAAGATAGCTCCGAATTTCTTTAAGCCCGTTACAATTCTCTCCTCTCCTGCCATCACCTCAACCAGAGTCTTATCGGACTTTACATTGGAGGTGATCGAACCGGCTCCCATATGAGCTTTAAAGCCGAGGATGGAATCCCCTACATAATTATAATGGGGTACCTGAACCTTATTAAATAAAATTACATTCTTGAGCTCAGTTGAATTCCCGACTACGGCCCCTTCTCCAACAATTGCACAGCCGCGGATATAGGCGCAGTGACGGATCTCAGCATTCTTTCCGATAATGGCAGGGCCACTTATGCTTGCTGTCGGTGCTACGGATGCAGATTTTGCGATCCAGATATCCTCACCGAGCTTATCATACTCCTCCACTGATAATTTCGGACCGATTGTCAGGATGATCTCCTTGATCCTGCCAAGTATCTCCCAGGGATAAGTACATCCCTCAAACCCTTCTGCTGCAATTGTTTCATTTAGATCCAGCAATGCCCTGATCGTAAGCTGTTCCATCGGTTAAGCCTCCCGTTCCTATATCATAAATAAATGCATGATTTTCAAGTATCATTATATTACATGCTGCTTCAGATTACCACTGCAAATGTATCGGATGGTAGCGGGGATATAGATCCCTATTTTCTATTGCGTACCATTTTGATCTTAACAGCGGATGGAATTTGATTTTATGATTTTATGATTTTAAATACAATAGATCGCTAATATATTATATCAAGTATTCCTTTCGGTGGTAAATAACATGAATCGAACCACAAAAATAAAATATTACAGTAAAATTTTTCTATTCTTTTCCGTATTCACCTTGCTCCTCAGTTCCATCATCGGTAAGCTGAAGGATATTGATGTCTTTAACAGCTCAGAACCGGCGATCGTCGTCCCTATCCTTATGTATCATCAGGTAAGGAATAGCGATTTAGGTAAGGATGTAATCAGTCCCTATGAATTTGAAAGTGATCTCAAATACTTAAGCAAGAACAATTACACTACCATAACGATGGCACAGTTGATTGATTACGTATACTATGGGGATGCTTTACCGGATAATCCCATCATACTGACCTTTGATGATGGTTATTTGAGTACCTATCAGAATGTCTTCCCGTTACTTAAAAAATATGATACTAAAATCGTTCTCTCCATCATCGGCAAAAGCACAGATGATTTCTCCAAGGTCGTTGACAATCATGTATATGCCCATCTGACCTGGGATCAACTGAAAGAAATGAAGGATACCGGACTGGTTGAAATTCAAAATCACTCCTATAATTTACATAAAATTTCAAACTATCGATATGGCTGCTGCCAGATGTCGAATGAACCCTTATGCGATTACGAGCAGCTCTTAGGTGATGACGTCATGAAATTGCAGGACAGGACACAGTCCGTTCTGAACTATACCCCCAACACCTTTACCTACCCCTATGGCAGGTATAACAATAATACAGAGAATATCCTAAAAAAGCTGGGCTTTAAGGCAACCCTGTCCATCACCTTCGGAGTCAATCTGGTAAGTAAAGATTCGCCTGATACTCTATATGGACTGAAAAGGATATGCCGTTCCCATAATGCATCCCTGGATAAACTGTTAAAGCATGGCTTTGATACATTAAAATATATGGAGAAGTAATACAGAATAGCAGGAGCTGTAGTCATCTCTTTACGCAGCTCCTGCTGTTTCGTTTACAGTGTCGGTCGTGTCATGGCTGATATAAAAGCTTAATCCTCTAGTGGAATTCGGTGGTCATGACAGATCGATCGTAATAACGCCTCACAGCCCTCATAAATATCTCCGTAGGTCTGCTCAAAGTCTCCGGTATACCACGGATCAGCTATATCCCCGCCTTTAGAAGTGAAGTCCAGAAGCTTCTGTACCTTTTTATGAGAATCACTACCGATGATCCGATTGATATTGGAGATATTTCTCTGGTCCATAGCGATGATGTAGTCATAATCCCGATAATCTCCCTTTGTCATCTGCACTGCATGCTTTCCCTCGGTAGAGATACCCAGGCCATTCAAAATTCTCCGGGTTCCATGATGGACAACACTGCCAATCTCCTCCGTGCTGGTAGCTGCAGATGCGATATGAAACATTTCTCCAATTCCTCTTCTCTTCACCATATCCTTGATGACAAATTCCGCCATTGGCGAACGGCAGATATTCCCATGGCAAACAAATAACACCTTAATTATCATATTAAAGTAGTCCTTCCAATCTAATATTGTTTGTGTCTGCTATGTAGCAATCATCTTTTCTATTTTATCATAAGTCGTGATTCTTTCCAACATAAGCATAAATATCTGATAATATTCAAACTTTGGACTATAGCCGAAATATCCGCTCCATGATAAATGCTACGATTCTTGCATCAATCAATCCAGCCTATCCTATGGCGTAATATATATATTGTACTGCATTCTGATATAATTATGGGGACATTTTGTTTGATTTTCGTATAAAAAGCCATTGTACGATTGACAGTATATACCGCTTACATTATGATTAGTGTAATTGTAAAGGCATTGGTCTAA
>JAEZHX010000022.1 GCA_023436765.1 Bacillota bacterium | reverse complement strand
CTGTTATCTTTACTGTTTTTGTGGTGTACCGATATTTCTATCGATACGGTTCGTGATGTATCATGACTGATACATCTCATGAAAATCTATTAATGTATCCGTTAGGATACAATTTGAAGCCCATGTGAAGCTTCAATTTTTTTAGAATTTTCAGGGTTGTTTTACTGTTCAATTATCAAGGTTCAATTTGCTTCAGATGCTCTTGTTTCACTGTGTTTCGCAACGTCAGCTTGACTATCTTATCACGCATCTAAGGCTTTGTCAACTACTTTTCTGAATTAATTTCTTGCCAGATTTTCCATGGTTTTATCGGTTGGATTCAACATCTGATCCGGTTATAAAATTAAGGAAAAGCAGAACGGAGAAAGAGGGATTTGAACCCTCGCGCCGCTATTAACGACCTACTCCCTTTCCAGGGGAGCCCCTTCAGCCGCTTGGGTATTTCTCCATAGCTAAATCGTATATCTGTTATATCATTGCTGCGATGTTATCAGGGTACTTTCCGCTTAGTTCGAATAAGAAAACCACCAAACTCCGGTGGTTTCTGTATTAAGCGGAGAGAGTGGGATTCGAACCCACGGTTCCTTGCAGAATCACTGGTTTTCAAGACCAGCCCCTTAAGCCGCTCGGGCATCTCTCCAAACGTCGCTTAGCTAGTATATCATCTTAAATATCTTGTGTCAAGAGGTTTTGAATTATACATCATCAAATTGTTTCATTTTTTCTTATAACTCAAGCAATTACAACACTATGTTTTCCAGTACATCCAATACATAGAGAAAGTCCCGCAATTGTATCATCAGCCGGACCTTGAAAATCCTAATATTAGTATTACACCATACCCTTTATTTTATAGCAATTCCATCGCCAAGGCTTTCGCACGGATATAATCTTCAGGTGTCGTAAGCTTCAGATTATTATAATCACCCATGAGCATTTTCACTTTCTTCTTCGTATATGCTTCATATACCATAGCGTCATCCGTGATATTACTTCTTGCATCATCCTGATACAGCAGCTCATAGGCCCTTCTGACAGAGCTATATTCAAAGGCTTGGGGAGTCTGGGCTGCCCATAAGCAGTTGCGGTCCGGTGTAGAACTGATAAAGCCATCCTCATCCACGATCTTAATCGTCTCCTTTACCGGAGTCCCCGGAATACATGCTCCATAATTTAAAACTCCGGAAATCATCTTCTCAATTAAATCAACCGTAATGAAAGGTCTTGCCCCATCATGAATCAATACATAATCAGTCTGTCCGATTGCTGTAAGACCCCGAAAAACAGAATCATAACGCTCTTCACCGCCCTCCAGTACCCGGGTAACCTTACTGAAGTGATTTTTGATCACAATATTCTCTTTACAATAATCTACCTGTCCGGAAGCTGTCATCAGGATAATCTCATCTACGCTACTGTTCTCAAAGGCTTTTAGTGAATAATACAGGGTAGGCTTTTCTTTTAGCTCCAAATATTGCTTCGCCACCGTCTGATTCATTCTTTTTCCCTGTCCAGCAGCCAATATGATTGCAGTAGTCTTATACTTCTCCATCCTATCTTACCTCACTAAGCCTTATGTTGTTCTATCGCAAATGAGCATATTTTGCCTGCTCGCCAATTCATTGTCCTTCTTTGGTAATCGCCTTCTACCTCTCCCCGATCTTAAGATTAGGTACAGCATTTAATTCAAGGCCGCTTCTTACTCCCTTAATAAATTCATAATAAGCTGCCGTTCCAATCATTGCTGCATTATCGGTACAGTAGATTAGGGAAGGATAGTAAAAGTCTAATCCGTTTTCTTTGCAGGCTTCCGCCATAGCCATGCGAAGCGTAGAATTCGCGGCAACACCACCGGCAATAGCAACCTTCTTCATGTCGTAATCCTTAGCAGCCGTAACAGTCCTGTTAACAAGCACATCAACCACTGCATTTTGGAAGGAAGCAGCAACATCTGCCCGGTTAACCTCCATATTCTTCATTTCCATAGAATTAATATAGTTTAGTACTGCTGACTTTAAGCCGCTGAAACTGAAATCATAAGGGGAGCCTTCTATCTGAGCCCTGGGAAATGCAATTGCCTCCTGATTCCCCTCCTTCGCCAGCTTATCGATCTTAGGTCCGCCCGGATAACCCAATCCAATCGCACGGGCTACCTTATCAAAAGCTTCACCCGCAGCATCATCTCTGGTCTTTCCAATGATCTGATACTCCCCATAAGTCTTAACCAGTACGAGATGGGTATGACCGCCGGATACCACCAGACATAAAAATGGTGGTTCTAAATTCTTATTTTCTATATAATTAGCGGAAATATGGCCTTCTATATGATGAACGCCAACCAAGGGTTTCCCGGTAGCAAAGCTGATTGCCTTTGCCTCCGCAACTCCGACCAACAGCGCTCCCACTAATCCGGGTCCATAGGTGACACCGATCGCATCGACCTCCTGCAGGGTAACCCCCGCGGCCGTAAGCGCTTCCTCAATCACCTGGTTGATCTTCTCTATGTGTTTTCTTGACGCAATCTCCGGTACGACTCCCCCATAGAGCTTATGCAGATCTATCTGGGAGAATATCACATTCGAAAGGATCTCCCTTCCATTCTTCACAATTGCTGCAGCAGTCTCATCACAGGAGGTTTCGATTGCTAAAATATAGTTGTCCTTTGTCATTTCAATCCTCCATGCTGCCGATGCCCTCGAACTAGGGCGTCAGCACCTATTTACTAAGTGAATGATTACATTCACTTTATTCCCCTTCTCACTACTCCTTCGACTGTTCTCCCTCATTATATTTCCAGCCGAGAATCTTCCATTTTCCGTCTTCACTCTTTCTCATCAAATAATTCCTGGTCTGGGAGTTCTTCCTTTCATCCAGGGTAAAATAGGATACAATAACGTTAGCATATTCTCTCCCGTCCTGTTCCCATCGTTTATCCTTCTCTTCATCTACCAGCAGAAAATTTGTAATCTTTCGCTCTGCTTTATTCCAGGCTGCTATCTCGGAGTAAAGGTCCTTAAGATAAGTTGTTTCAGGATTATTCATTAGAAACTCTTCATCATAAAGCTCAAGCACTTTCTTCGCCAGTGCCTCCACTTCATCATCCTTAAGCCCCGAGAAAAGTACCTTCGTGATATTACTGTAGTATTTTGCTACCTCTCTAGGTGTCTCGGGATAGTTGGTTACCAGATCCCGTTCCAAAAGCTTTCCTGCTTCCGTAAGGGTCTCATTATTTACCTTCTTCTTCTCATTGGATCTCTGTGACCACTCCAGATAGAATAATGAAGCAATGATTGCTATGATTAATATGGTTACTATGACAGATGTAATCCGTTTTGAAGCTTTTCTCATTACAGCACCTCCTTATCCCCGGTACTTTGTAACATCTAATTGCTGCAAAGTATCATCACCTTCCGTGTCCCTTCTATATATATCGGTTGCTATGAGACAACCCGATATCACACATTACTATATAAATTCCGGATTATTCATTCTTGTCAAATTCCAATGTTATGCTTTTCCTGTCCTTTCCCGGTTTCGTATTCGGGAAAATCCGTCTTGCCTCACCGATATAGTCCTCCGGTCTGATCAGGGAAGGACTGTAATGGGTCAACCAAAGCTCCTCCACCCCTGCCGCTTCCGCAAGCTTCGCAGCTTCTGTAAAAGTCATATGCTTATATTCCTTGGCTTTCGTGTCCTTCTCATTTTCACCGTACATCCCCTCACAAATGAACAAGTCCGAAGCCCGGGCATGCTCTGATATGGACTTGATCGGTCTGGAATCAGTACAATAGGTCAGTTTAATCCCCTTCCGCGCCGGACCAAGAACCATATCCGGAATAAATACTCTTCCATCCTCCTCTATCGTCTCACCCTTCTGAAGACGGCTCCAATATCGCTGAGGAATCTGATGTTCCTCCGCTCTTTCCGCGTAAAACCTGCCGCCTCGCTTTATCATCAGGCTGTAGCCATAACAGATAACATTGTGCTTCACCTGAAATGCTTCAATGATATATCCATTCTTCTCTATCGTTTGCTGCGAACCTTCCAGCTCGATGAATTCAAGTTCAAAGGGGAGTTCAGGAGCTATGACCCGCAGGGAGTTTACTACTCTCTCCAATCCCTTCGGACCAATTAAAACAACCGGCTGCGTCCTATCAGCATTTCCCATAGATAGCAGAAGTCCGGGAAGTCCGCTGATATGATCTCCGTGAAAATGAGTAAAGCAGATGATATCAATGGAATGAAAGCTCCAGCCTTTTTCCCTGATGGCAATCTGGGTACCCTCTCCGCAATCTATTAACAAACTGCTTCCGTTATATCTTGTCATAAGCGCTGTCAGCCACCTGCCAGGTAGGGGCATCATACCGCTTGTGCCTAATAAACATACATCTAACATATATAATCCAAGCCTTTCCTACTGGTATCAATTACATTTTACCACAATTCTTCATTCCATATAACATAGTCTAATACATTTTAGCAGTAATTACTATTAAATGTCCAGATTAACTTAAATATTCAAAACCGTCATATTCAGAAAGTCGAGTAATCAGCGTTGCAAACAGGTGCATATTCCTTAGAAAAAAGGAGCCGGTCCTATGATGACCAACTCCAATCTGTTTACAGTGCCTCCAGCTTCTTCTTTACCTCAACCGGTATCTTAAAACCGGAAATCATCTTATCATAGCATTCCTCACAAAGGTTAAAATGATGAACCTCCATATCTCTGCCGGAAAAATATCCCCATTCTTTGGTTGCCTCAAATGCATCCTCTCTCAGGATTCCATTTTCAACCTTAAGTTCTTTCCCGCAAGAATTACAGCAAAGAAGAACTTCCCCACTTTTTTCGTTTAATGCCCTCTTCACGACTTTCCCTCCTGACATGATGCATCCATTGTAATAGACATTACAGTGATGGACGTTCTTATCCTTAGTATCATTATAATCTTAAAATGAGGTTTTTTACAGTGGGAATTGCTGTATCGGTTTCAGCCACATTATAACAGCATCCTCCTTCGGCTTCGTATAAAAATCCTTGCGGATTCCGGCCGTTACAAAACCCAGACGCTCATACAGACGTCTCGCAGCATCATTGGACTGCCTCACCTCCAGGGTGAGGGCGGTGATACCCCTACCCTTAGCCTGCCGGATCAGCTCTGAAAGCATCCGGTAACCAACCTGTTGCCTTCGGTATTCCTCTCTGACGGCTACATTATAGATATATCCCTCATCCGCTACTCCCCAATAGCCACAATAACCGGCAATCTCGCCGTCCACCTCGGCAATCAGATAACTGTTACTCTCACTCAGATAGGAATCCTTAAAATCCTCATAGCTCCAGGGATCGGAGAATATCTCCTGCTCTATCCTGCATACTTCAGGCAGATCAGCTTCTTTCATGTCTCGGATTAGCATAGTAAAATCTCCATTCCTCATTATCTGCTACCCTAACTCTATTCTACCGTCTTAAGCTTCTCCGCCCGTTCCCGTTCGGCCTGGGACACTCTTAAGTAAACCGGTTCATGTTCAGCAGCTGTTTCCATTCTATTTTGTTTAAAATATTGAAGTCCCAGAGCGCCAATTGCGCCTGCCCTCTGTTTACTTAAATGCACCGGTGCAAAGGTAAAGCTCACCCTCGTCCTTTCCCTGATCAGCTCCTGATATACAGGAACCGCATCCCCCAGAAAGATAACCTCCCGACCCAAGGAATTAATCTCCTCTAGAATCTCTACCACAGGAACAGCCCTCTGCTCTGATATCACATGCAGTTCTTCCCCGGTAAACTCATAAATTCCGGTATAAACCTGGTTTCTGCGGGCATCCATCATCGGACAGATCAGCCTGTCCGTCCCGAACAGGTTATAGGCCAGACCATCCAGAGTGGGAACTCCAACGATCGGTTTTTCCAGCGCCAGCCCAAGTCCCTTGGCGGTAGCTGACCCGATTCGTAATCCGGTAAAGGATCCCGGCCCTGCTGCCACAGCAATCCCATCCACTGTTTTTAAGTCCAGCTCCACCATTTTCGCTATCGTATCCAGCATAGGGAGCAGGGTTTGTGAATGCGTCTTCTTATAATCAACGGTATATTCCGCCAATAATCCTTCCTCAGTAACAATGGCAACCGAAGCTACCATCCCAGAGCTATCCAATGCCAATAATTTCATGATGACCTCCATTATGTTAATACGGTGATTTCCCGGTACTCAAAGCCCTTCTCCAGATTCTTTCTGATATGAATGGATATCCGGTTCACCGGCAGGAGCTCCCCAATCAGCTCCGCCCATTCAATCAGGCATACCCCTTTTCCATAAAAATAATCCTCATACCCGATCTCCTCCATCTCCTCGATATCAGAAATGCGGTATACATCAAAATGATAAAAGGGCATTTCTCTTCCCTCATATTCCTGCACGATGGTAAAGGTCGGACTGTTAACATTCTCTGTTACTCCGAGACCTTTCGCAAAGCCCTGGGTAAATACCGTCTTTCCGACCCCCAGATCTCCGCTTAGACAATATACCTCTCCTCGCTGTGCCTTGTTCCCGAGAGCCACTCCCAGCTGATAGGTTTCTTCTGCACTGTAGCTTTCTATCATCATTCCTTACTTCCATTTCCTTATCTGTACTTAACCATTATGGCCGTTTTATTTGCCTTACATTATAACAGAAACATAAGAAAAAAGATAGGATATTAAAATCCTATCTTTTTTCCAACCATAATTTATTGGATTATCTGGTAAATGACTTAATAATGATACTGATCTGCTTATATAATAGCATGGTGATTGCAGATACCACCACACCCTTTAGCAGGTTGAACGGAGCAACCGCCAGGAGGATAAACGTGGATAAATTTGTGATGGCGGGGTTTACACCGGTTCCGATACCAATCAAATCTGCCATTGACGTATTCATGAAAAATGCAAAAACCGGAAGTAATAATACCGCATTCAGTATACTGCCGATGACAGTCATGGACACAGTTCCGGCGATCAAGCCCTTCAGTGCAGTCTTATAGGATTTCTTTCTATGATAAATCATAGCTGCAGGTACCACCAGGGAACATCCGATCAGGAAGTTGGCAAACTCTCCGACACCCATCGTAATGGTACCGTTAACCAAAAGATTTATTAACACTTTTACAAATTCAATTAAAACTCCTGCTAAAGGCCCCAGGGCAAATGCTCCCACCAATACGGGTACCTCACTGAAATCCAGCTCATAGAAGAAGGGTGCAAACCACAACGGAATCTCAAATAACATTAATACTGTAGCTACTGCGGATAGCATCGCAACCACTGTCAACGTTCTCACCGAGAACAACTTCCCTTCCCTTGCCTGTAGACTTGACTTTGAATTAGAAACCATATTCATAATAATCTCTCCTTTTTTGATCAAAGGAAAAATCTCGGCAGCAGCAGCCTTTATATATAATGTGCAATTCATAGAACTTCCTATGAAATAAAAAAACCCCGATTTTACATATGAAAATCGGGGCGTATCTACGCATGAATAAGACTACTGCTCTTCTCTCATCCAGACTTTACTGTCGGTTTTGGAATTTCACCAAATCAGTCATGGTACCGGGAAGCCTTCACTTCCTTAACCTTGACTCGCGGACTATACCGCCGGTCGGGAATTTCACCCTGCCCCGAAGATTTACCTTTATTTAATTTTTACAACTGTAATGTTACATCGAATTTATGATAAAGTCAATATATAATAATCGTTTTTTACGAAATATTTCACATAAGGATTTGCCCTTTTCAATCTGCACTCTGGATCTCCCCTGCTTTTTTCAAGGCAATTTTTGTAATCACCGGTCCGGTCAGCTCATAGATCACAGTCGCACAGAGAATAATTGTTTTGATTTTGTTACCAAACTCAGGAACCACCTGCTCTGATATCCCGGCCAGACCAATTGCAACACCGGCTTGTGGAATCAGAGTGTACCCAAGATATTTTCTCACAATCGGCGCCGCAGAGGAGACCTTCGCTCCGAAGTATGCTCCTACCACCTTTCCAAGAACCCTGACCAGAACATAGATTAATCCGATGACCCCAACCTGTGGCAGGATCGTGATATCCAGTTCCGCTCCGGAGATAAAGAAAAACAGCATGAACACCGGAGGCGTAAACCGATCCACCTGCTCAAATACCTTGTCACTTACATCGGATAGATTGACAAAGACTGCGCTCATTGACATGCAGGCTAGTAATGTAGAGAAACCAAGAAGCTCAGAAACACCGATACAGAGAAGCACAAATGCAACCGCAATGGACAACCGATTACCCCTTCCCGTATACCAGGCAGCTAGGTATTTTAGTATTCCCCCCAGCAATGCTCCGAACAAAACAGCTCCGAATATCTCAATCAACGGATCTATCAGAGTTGATAGCACGGAGTCTCCCCCACCTGACTGAACTATCTTTGCCGCAGCCACGGATATTCCAAAGGCCATCAAAGCAACTGCATCATCAATGGCTACCACCGGAAGAAGCGTATTGGTAACCGGTCCTTTAGCCTTATATTGACGTACCACCATCAGGGTAGCCGCAGGGGCTGTTGCCGCTGCGATAGCACCGAGAATTAGAGAAAATGCCGTGTCATTTCCTGTCAGAATCAATACAAAATCTACTGCAATCACCGCTCCGAAGGCTTCTGTAAAGGCTATGATGACCGGAGATTTTCCGACCAGCTTCATATAGCTTATCTTAAATTCAGCACCAATGGAAAACGCTATGAAGCCCAGAGCAATATCGGGAATAATGGAAAACTGACTGACCACCTCCTGGGATAATAACTTCAGACAGTAAGGACCTGCCAGTAATCCAAAAATCAGGTAACCCGTAACATTCGGAAGCTTTACGAGCTTCATCAGTTTACCTGACAACAGGCTTAAAAGCATGGCAATTGCCAGATATGTATAGATATTTAAATATCCCATTCCTATTCACCGAGTCCTTCCACATAAGTAATTGGGACGGAAAACATAATTCCTGTATTTGGTACGTTGAGATCACCGACTACTTTTTTTATAGCTTTTCTTGCGGCCAAAGCATTTTCCTCGTTCAGCACAAACATCATAACCTTGGAGTTTGCTTTAATATCCTCTGCTAGTAACATTCGCAACATTCCGAAGATCGGTAAGTCCTCCATATTCACCAGTTCCTTCGCCATTCCGGTCCCTTCCAGGATGGTGCCTCCTTTTACTCCCAATTCTGCTAGTTTTTTAAGCAACGGTTCCATCAGTTCGATTTTCTTCAGTATCAATATCAATAACTGCATTCTGCCTCATCCTTTCTTATTTGGTTTGTCATTTTATTCATGATAAACCTATAGAAAAACAATGTCAAGCCAGGTTACCGAACACAAAATCCTTCAGCAGACCAAATACTTCCCTGACATAATAGTTGGCTGCCAGCAGTGGATCCGTAGGTGCAGGGATTCCCCGAGCATCGGATAGGCCCAGCTTTTTAGCTATCCTTAAGGCCCGGAAGACATGAAAGCCATTCGTTACAATTGCAGCTTTGAAATCCCCGCCATGAAGTAATGGAATACTGAAGCGGAGGTTCTCCTCCGTATTTCTCGAATGCTCCTCCTTAAGAATTCTGTCCGCTGATATTCCGGTAGCCAGAAGGTAATTTGCCATGGCCTCGGCTTCCGTGATCAGCTCTCCCTTGCCCCTTCCCCCGGAGACGATTGCCTTGGTATTCGGGTTCTCCCTCAGATATTCCAACGCAGTTTCCAATCTTAGTCTCAGACTTTTCGTTACTCTGGTACCCTTCACCTGTGCGCCTAGAATAATCAAATAATCTGCTGCGGGAACGACTTTCTTCCTTGCATGGAGTAACAGTATCCCTATAATTATCATAAATACTCCCGCACCTGCACCTACCAGGGAAAATAGCAGTATAAGAACAGGCCTCGGAGGCATAAGTTCTCTGGTAATCATAAACTTTATAACGAAAGCTACAAATAGAAAGCCAAGCCCGGAAAGAGGCCAGATCCAGGAGAAGGATGCCCGTATACCGGCATGATAGATTACAACCCCATAATAAATCAGGCAAATGATCCCAAAGACAGCTGCTACTATCGATATTTTTTCCATACCATCTCCCCTTTTTTTCTGTTATTTCATATTCCTAACTTACTTAAATGATACACTCGTCCTGAATAGCTTATCCGGTATTTATCCCTTATGTGGTTACTGATCTTGCTGTTTAGACTCTTATTTAAGGCACCCTTTGCCTATTCGTGCTCTTACGGTTTGATATGATAAACAGCAGAAAAGCGGAGGACTCCTCACGTTTTTCTGCTGTTATACTTCTTAATCC
>JAEZHX010000019.1 GCA_023436765.1 Bacillota bacterium | reverse complement strand
CATAAAAGACAAGTTGATTGATATTAGACGAGACCTACACCAGTACCCTGAAACAGCTGGTAATGAATATAGGACATCTCACATCATTGAAGAGTATCTTCTATCCCTCGGACTAGAAGTAATATCTGGAGTTGGAGGATATGGTGTTGTTGGTGTACTAAGAGGGGACAAGCCAGGTAAGGTCATTGCTTGGAGAGCAGATATTGATGCTCTAGAAACTGACTTTCCTGATGTAGTCGACTTCAGGTCCAAGAACAACGGGATAAGACATATATGCGGGCATGATGTACACACCGTAATAGGACTAGGGATTGCTGAAGTACTATGCTCACATAAAAAAGAAATGGAAGGAACAGTTATTTTTATATTTCAACCTGCTGAAGAAAATTTAACGGGTGCGGCCAATATGCTGGATGAAAGAATTTTGGAGAAATTAAAACCTGAAGCAATTTTTACTCTACATTTAGTCCATCTTCCGACAGGTATCATTGCTGTGAAAGCAGGGGAAATGATGAGTGTCAAAAAGAAGATTAGAATATTGCTGACCAATCAAGGTGATATGAATGCTATTGAAAGAGAATGCAAGAGTTTATTGGAACATATATCGAACGTATCTGATGTGGACTGCTTTTTAAATATAAATACTTTAGTTGACTTTAAGTTGGGAATTAATAGCCCGGACAGTATCTATAAGAATTATACTGTTATGGTTGAGGATGTAATGGTAAATCATAGTCAGTCAGAAATTTCCATTGAGGGTAATTTCTATAGTTCAAGCGAAAAAAATCTGATCACTGCATTGGAAGGGCTTCGAGAGGACCTAAGTAAAAAAGAATGGAAGGGCTGTATAAAATCTGTTGCATTCTCACAGGAAATGCCTATAGTATACAATAACCAAGTGATTACAGAAATAGCATCGAATATAATTCAATCTATTTCGGCAGGCAATCCAATTATTCCTCTGTATGGTGTGGTTCCACAATTCAATGATGATTTTGCTGTCTTTCAAGAAAGTGTTCCAGGGGTGTATTTCTTTTTTGGTGGTTCTGATTTTACAAAGGGAATAATATCTGCTCCGCACACACCTAATTTTACAGTTGATGAGAAATGTATTGAAATTGGAGTAAGCATCTTCTCTTCAATGCTTTTGGAATATTTAAGGTATAAATTAAACGGAGGGATTAAATGATTAAAATAAACGAAGAAGACAACATTAAGCTAAGCAAGCTATGTTCCTGCAAACAAGACGATATTATGCTGTTATGGTTTCTTGAGGGTAATCCTAGCTGTACTGCATGGGTAGATGACATCGAGCAACCAGAAGAAGCAATAATTATAGCAGCAGATTTCTGCTACCTTTTAGGAGAGATAAAACATCCAGACGATATAAAACAGATACTGGAAACGAATGCCCAATATAAAATTATAAATCCATGTGGAGAACAATGGGTTACATATTTGAATGAATATTTATCGGAAAAATTACATTTTTCCAAGAGATATTCATTCAAACATGAGCCTGATGTTTTTGACAAGAACTATTTAAATCAATTGGTCGAGAATGTTATCTCTGAATATGAAATTAAATTCATTGATGAAGATATTTATAAAGAGGTTCTTAATATTGACTGGGCTGCTGATGGTTGTTGCTTTTATAGATCATATAAGGATTTCAAGGAAAAGGGGCTGGGATATGTCGCTTATAAAGATGGACAGCTTATCTGCATAGCATCCTCATATAATACACTTAAAAGTACTATCGGTGTAACTATAGGAACATTAGAGGAGTATAGAAGAAAAGGTATTGCCGCTGCATGCGCTGCTTCTTTAATCTTAGAATGTTTAAAGAGAGGTATTTACCCTGCATGGGAAGCAGCAAATATGGCTTCAGTAGCTTTAGCAGAAAAATTGGGCTATCATTTAGATAAGGAATATGATATTCATATTCTTATGTAAGTAGAATTATGGTTTCCTGTTAAGCATATGAATAACACAAAATGAATCTCTTGATAAAGCAATAACCAAAGAGAACTTCAATGTCTAGGTACATGCATTTTTAATTTGAAGGGAGCAATAGGAATGTACACACTATTACTTGCACTTATTTATCTGGCTTTTATTAGCCTTGGACTTCCCGATTCGCTTCTTGGCTCAGGATGGCCTGTTATACATAGTAACCTGAATGTACCGATATCTTTTATGGGAATCGTTTCTATGGTCATATCGGGAGGAACGATTGTATCAAGTCTTCTGTCAGATCAGTTGACAAGAAAGCTCGGAACTCGTATTGTAACTGTTATTAGTGTGTTTCTTACGTCGATTGCTTTATTTGGTTTTTCCTTTTCGAATCAATTTTGGATGCTCATTGTATTCGCAATTCCTTACGGTCTTGGTGCCGGTGCAATTGATGCCGCCTTGAATAACTATGTTGCCCTTCACTATACCTCAAAACATATGAGCTGGCTACATTGTTTTTGGGGCGTAGGAACGATTGTCAGTCCGTTTGTCATGAGCTATGCCTTAACAAATTCGACCTGGAATTACGGATACCGCATTGTCGCTTTCCTTCAGCTTGGGATCGGACTACTTCTCCTCGCCACTCTCCCTGTCTGGAAAGCCAATCGGCAAAATGTCGATCATAATTCAAAAAGTATCGGATTAATCGGTGCGCTGAAAATCAAAGGCGTTCCTTACCTCTTAATCGGCTTTTTCGCATATTGTGCTGCGGAAGCAACTGCGATGTATTGGGCGAGTACCTATCTGGTTGAAGTTAAGGGCATATCAACAGAGCTGGCGGCCAGGTTTGCTTCTCTGTTTTATATTGGGCTGACCGTTGGCAGATTCTTAAGTGGCTTTATTATGAATAGGCTCGGTGACAGAAAGATGATTATTCTCGGTACCTGCTTCTTATCCTGCGGAATTATTTCCTTGCTAATTCCTACGGGGAATCCAGTTGTCTCACTTGCCGGATTTGTCATTATCGGATTCGGCTGTGCACCGATCTATCCCTGTATTATTCATTCCACACCGAATAATTTCGGTGCAGAGAATTCCGGAGCGATTATCGGTATTCAAATGGCAAGCGCCTATGTCGGGACAACCATTATTCCGCCGTTATTTGGACTACTCGGTAACTTCATCAGCTTCGCAATACTTCCCATATATCTCTTCATTTTTATTACTATAATGATAAGTATGACAGAATTGACATTTAGAATTACATCAAAAAGAGGCAGCAGATTATAAAATGACAAAATCCAGCTTGAGATGTACTTCGGCCTGACAGGACACGCCAACGGTATAGACAATATCATTTATATAGGAGGACTTATGCAGAGCATAGGTTCTTCTCTTTTTGTTCCTTTAGCAGATTAGCCTCGGATCATGAAGTCGTTAATCAGCTTTTGGTACTAGTTGGAATTTCTGTAATCCAGTGTTATAATTGGGGAAGTTAGTATAAAACGATAAAGCCAAAGAAGGGAAGATGTCGATGCGATATGAATTTAGTTATTATAAGGATGAGGATTTTGATAAAATAGAACAACTGATCCTATCCTCCTATCAGTGGGAATACCCGGTTTGGAGCCTGAGCAGGCATGAGTTTTCATTAGGACTGCATCCGGCATTTACCGGACATTATCATGCATTGTATCATACGGTTGGTGTCTATAGGGAAAACGGCAAGATAGCTGCCTGTGTCATCAATGAAGGTAATTACAACGGAGAAGCCTTCTTCTTATTTGACTCGAAGGAACGCGGCGAAGACAGAGAACTTCTCAGAGAAATGATAAAGTATGCTAAGACACAGGTTGCTGCTGTGAAAGAGGACCGAAGAACTAAGTTTTTAAATCTATATGTGCCTGATTGGAATACTGTATTAAAGGAAATGGTTCTGCAGGCCGGCTTCTCTGAGACGGGCTGGGGCGAGGAAAGAAATATTCTGCCCTTTACTAAGGAGCCCTTTGATGTAAAGCTTCCCGAGGGCTATACCTTTGCGGACGGGAATACGATCCCTGACTTCTATCTGTCCAATACGCATCGACTATCCTTCAGCTACGGCGGAGATCAACATGCTTGTGAACACGGGGCACAGGCCTTTCATGATTTACGGCAAATGAAGCATTACAGAAAAAATCTGGACCTATGTGTTCTGGATGAATATAAGAGACCTGTAGCTATGGCAATTATCTGGTACGATGAACATATGCCCTATTGTGAACTGGAGCCTATGGGAGTTGTTTGGTGGGAAAGAAGAAAAGGTATTGCGACAGCAATTATGCATGAAGCCGCGAATCGTGTACAGTCAATGTTTCCTGAATGTACGGGAATGTTAGGCGGAGATCAGCCCTTCTATCATAAAATCGGTTATGTGCGGAAAGCATATATCCCGCAGTATCACTGGGAGCTGGAAGTTTATATATCGTGGGAAAAGGAATCCTATGATAAAGACTATGCAAAGGAAGTATAATCTCATGGTATAAATATAGCCTAAAATACATAAATGAGACATTGAGAGGACCTACAAATGATACGAGTAAATCAGGATACTAAGATCAATCATGTCAGCAATATCATAAACGGAAAAACTCCCAGCTATTCCGGAATCGTAAGCGGGGAATGCAGGGGCAGATTATGGGTGGATCAGACTGATCACCCAAGAATAGCGGTTGTGGAATCTTATGCAACCGGCAGCTTTGCTTTTCTTGGTGTCTATCATACCAAAGATGATTTTATAAGACTAAATGATTTTCTAAAGAAGGACTTATTAATTCAATTAAAGAATAGCGGATATGGCTGTTTTGAATTTTCAATTGATCATGACAACCTGCGTGAGGGTATTTTAGATCTATTCAAGCAAAAATCCCTCCAGTCAGAAAAAGAGTACTCCTTTAGGATTTCCGAAGTTCCAGTGATTCCTCCGAATATCCCAAAGGATTATCAGCTTCGAAAAGTAGATTTCAGCTTCTGGAATCGGTTGTGCGAAGGACAATATGAAAATGGGGATTTCATTAAAATTCGGCTATTGGAAAACTGGCCTTCCTTCGAAGCTTTTATGGATAGAAGTATTGCTTATTGTATCATCTATCATCGCAGAATCGTAGCGGTAATCATCGGGACTGCCAGTTATAACCGTATCATTGCAATCGATATTGAAACAGAGGAAGCGCATAGGGGTAAGGGTTTGGCATACGCAATGGCGTCAGCGTTTATCGCCGATTGTTTGGAGCATGACTATATCCCACAATGGGATTGCGTGGAATCAAACCCACGCTCCTATCAGCTGGCTCAGAAACTAGGGTTTGAGAGAATAAATGAAAACACTGTCTACTGGTTCGATATTTAATTGTCAAGGATACTATATAGCAGAATCAACAGTTGAGGTTTTATTAGGAGGGAGATCATGATTTGCAGGAGCTGTCATGCCGAACTGGAAGCTGACACGGTACAATGTCCCGAATGCGGAACGATAAGTAAACCCAGAAAGAGAAATCGTCGTCATTGGATTATTTGGGTTATAGCAGCTATTTTGGCTGCTTCCGGGTTGGCAGTCGCTATCCTCCTCCTATGGTATCCTTCCGGACAGATGACAAATACTCAGACTGCTGCCCCTCCGGAGCATATCTTCTATCTGAAGGATAATTCCATTTATCACACCGACCCCGATCCGATCCAGTCTGAAGAGCTGGTACCTGATTTTGCCCCCGAGCAGGGCCGCCTCGCTCCTATCTTCTTAAGCGGGGACGGAAATCGGTTGTTCTATCCTGTGGGACAGAGGAGCAATGCTGATCTCTATTCCTATCAGTTCGGCTTAGAACAGGAATTACATCATAAGCTTGCCTCCAAGGCAGCTATCTTTACGACAAACTTTGATGCAAGTAAAATGTATTATTTATCAGACCATGAACTGTATGCCGGTAATATGGAGCAATTTGAACCAATCGGCAGTAACGTGGCAAGGTTCTATGCGAATGAGGGAGGGGATCTGGTCCTTTATCTGACTACCGATAATACCCTGTATCTGAAGAAATGGAACCAGGCTTCCAGGAAACTGGATGAACAGGTTGGACTAAGATTTGTATCGAAGGATCTGAATACGATTTATTATCGGAAGGAAGGTACCCTGTATCTGGTGAAGGACGGTAAGGATATCCTTAAGATATTTGAGGGGGATTTCTCTGTCAGTATACCAAGACTCTCCTATCTCTATGAAAATGGAGACTGCTATTTCACCTACGACTCAAGCTTATACTACTATTCCAATTCTGAAGAGGTAGCTAAGCTTATCTGTAATAACCTGAAGTATCATATTGCTGCTTACGATAATTCCTACCTCTATCCATATCGGACCATGTATGGCGGTATCAACCCTCCCCTCCTTATTTACGAGGATTCGAATGATAATCATATCATATGTAAGGGTGCTGACATACTGAAGAAGCTGACCGGTGGCAGCTTAAGTAATGCCTCCTTTGATCCTGAGGGTAAGGGGTTTTATTATTTGGTACTGCCTAAGGCTATGGAAGAGTCCGGCGAACTGTATTATGTAGCAATGAACGGAGCCTCCCCCTCTGACAGTAAACACGTAGCCTCCGATGTGTCATACACATATCTGGGTTATGTCGGAGACAACTTCGTTTATTTCAAAAATGTGGATTATAATCAGGGAGACATGTACATTGATGAGCAGAAAATAGACAGCAATGTCAATACATATTCATTTTCATGGACGAACACTGTCCTTAATGCCAATACCTTCTTCTATCTTAAGAATTCCAGGGATTATTACAATAAAAAGATAGACATGTATTATACAATGGACACTCTAATGCTTTATCAGGACGGTACCATAAAACAAATCGCTGATCATGTGACCGACTTTATCCTCCTGAAGGATAAGATAATATATCTTAAGGTCGATGATCCGGATTCCGATAACGGTACCCTGCACCTGTACGATATGAGTGGAGAAGATAAGCTCATTGATTCCGGTGTAAATGCCATCATCAGACCTACGACCAACAGAGAGTACCAGGGGGAAATAGATCCCGCATATGAAGAAGGGTTTTATTATATGGGGGACTATGCAGAATAAATTACTTGAAGCATAGGAGTATATGCCATACAGAAATATAGAAAAAGGGGTGAAAGTATGAAATGTAAATACTGCAGCACAGAGCTGGAGGAAGGTGTCACGTTGTGCCCCCAATGTGGCAGGAACATGGAAACTGCGAAGAAAAGTAAGATAAGAACCAGAATTCTCATAGCAGTCATGATAGGAATCTTACTTGTGGCAGGTATCCTATCCTTTTTCCTTCTGAAAGGCAAGTCAGACGGCTCACAGGATGCATCTCAGGATATATCACAGGATACAATCAAAGCAGTGCCGGTTGATGACAGTAATCTCTATGTCACACCTCCACTCGAGACCATAACAGTGAACTCTCCCTCTGCTGCTCCGACGGCAGTACCAAACTATGCTGTTGAACTCGCGCGTCCACTTCCGAACCTGTTCTATATTAAGGATAATAAGGTATACTATGCATCGGGCGAGGTTATCAAACCAACAATCATTACCTCCTACCCCTTTTCCTGGGAGAATTTGTTTTACCTGAAAGTCA
>JAEZHX010000282.1 GCA_023436765.1 Bacillota bacterium | reverse complement strand
ACCGGTCGAAAGACACATCTTGATTTTGTATGCCATAACTCGAACATTGTATTGTTCGGTTCTGGCACACAAAATCTTCAACATGTCTTTCAAACGGTGCATTATGGGAAGGATAAGGGACTTCCGTCATCCATAATACGCTATTATGCAACAGCCTGTTTACATGGCGGTAAACGGTCTCCTGGTGGATGAATAATCTCACGCTATTCTTTTCAAGTGATTTATGTGATAAATACCCAAGTTATAGGAGCGCCGCATCAATTTTCTGAACAAAGTGCAAAGCCAGCGGCCTGCCCATTAGCTGTTATTAGATGTATGGGGCTGGTTTGTCGGATCGATATTGGCTAATAGATATATATGGTCAGATTATTAATTTGGCCAGAGAATGTAATGTGGTATGTTAAAAAGGATGAGGTCTCCCTCATCCTTTTGTGTACATTGCGCCCGGTGGGCACACGTTTGATTGATTTGATGTATCTGATTAAGTTACATTACTGACAGGATCTGCAGTGCGTGGTTTTTTACGATGATTTCGTAGTGTTCCTCGTAGTAAGAGGAGCTGGCGTAGGTGTAACGTTCGGATTTACCATACTCGGAGATGATGTTACAAATTTTATTGAATTCCTCCGGAGTGTGGCTTGACATGCTGATTACCAGATAGTAGGTGGAAGTTAACGGGTTCTTATATAACGTGTTAACACCGTTATAATATCCCAGAAGAATATTCGCCAGTTCGGTTACTTCCTTCAAGGATCGGAAGGAGTATATCTTCATCAGATTCGGAGAAACCTGAAGATTTGGCTTCTCATCTGGCTCTGAATCGGTGCTGTCCAGGATCTCCTTACTCTCTTCTTCCGCTTCATCTGCAATATCATCTATCTGGTCAAAGCTATTAATAATCTCATCGGCATAAGAATCTTCGTCCGCTTCTGATTTATCCTCCGCATTACGGGGACCTAAGGAGGAAAACTTCGAGAACCTGGTATCCAGTTCATCCGGATCCTCCACCTTAGTAATCACAAGAATCAAGCATTCTGTCGAAACAGGAATTGCTTCAATCATCAACGGAATATCATCTACTTCAAAACCGAACTCATAGAAAGCCTGTTGTATCATATCCCGGAAGAGTGCTTTAGCCTTTTCTGTGCCGTAGGCAAGCTCACTGATCCGTAACTCCCGGTCAATTAAATCACTCTTATTCAAGGTACATCTAATTTGGTTATCACTGATTTTCTCAATCTTCATACTGTACACCCCTTTCTGTACAAAGCAGGAAATGACTATTCGCTGTAACGATGCGGAGGTTCCTCATAAATGTCGTGGGTATAAAAGCCGCATCTTATAATAATCAATGATTGGTGTAAAAAAAGTATAATTTAAAAAGAAACATAAGTCAATACATCCAGCTGTGAAATTTGTATTAATAAAAACCTTTCATCTACATGAAATTACCCTGCCCGACAAGGGCATATTGTACACAATCTAGCAAAAAGTTTGTTAATTCGGTCAACGAAAAAAGTGTTGCTTGCTTTCCATTATCTGTATATAATTGAAGGCGTAGAACACGATTCACAATATGCCATTGCTGATAGGAAAGGAGAGAATGCAACAGGAAATCTGGTTCCAAAAGTACCGTATCATACGCCTGCTGGGCAGAGGAGGCACTGCCAAGGTATATCTGGCCGAACATATCAGACTTAATTCATATCGGGCTATCAAATGCGTCTCAAAAAATCATCCATTATACAACTTACAGCTTAAGGAAGCACAAATTCTAAAAAATCTAAAACATTCATGCATTCCTATAATTTATGATATTGAAGAAGATCAGAATGGTTCCTATATTGTCGAACAATATCTTGAAGGGGTTACCTTGAAAAGCTATGTCGCAACAAGGGGTTGCCTGGATTCTGACAGTATCATACGTTTCGCGCTTCAGCTCTGCGATCTGATCCACTATTTGCATCATATAGAAAGACCAATTTTATATCTTGACCTAAAGCCGGAGAATATCATCGTGACCGGTAATCAACTGAAACTGGTTGATTTCGGCAGTGCCATATACCGGGATGAGGCTACGGACGGCAATCAAAAGTACTATGGTACCTACGGCTATGCAGCTCCCGAAATGTATCAATCTGAGGGGATAGATGAACGCTGCGACGTATACGGAATCGGTACGCTAATGCATTATATGGCAACCGGCCGAATCCATCGGGAAGATATAAAAAGTATTGACAATATTGATCTGTGTAATACTTGCTCTAGAAAACTGAAGAAAGTAATCAATCGATGCCTCAAATTTCGACCATCGGGAAGATATGCTTCTGTGGCGCAGTTGAGTAAAGCGATATCAGCGGGCAGGAGAAGCCTGTCGGATCTTTGTGAATCAGGTTCACCCATCAGAATTGCCGTTGCAGGAGCCCAACCGAGAATTGGAGTAACACATTTATGCTTTCGATTATGTAAGTTTTTTATGCAGAGTACAGTATCCTGTGTTTACCGGGAATGTAACTCAAATGGCACGGTACGTTCCATCAGAAACCGATATGAGGACCTTAACACGGAGGGGAAAGTATTAGCGTTCCGCGGAATACCGATACTTATCCCGGGCCTTGCCATAGAAGATCTCAGAGGGAATCAGGTTGTTGTAGAGGATTACGGTTGCCTGACGCAGGATAATTTACAAGAATTCCTTGAGGCGGAGCTGTCCCTGCTGATACTTGGCAGTAAGGACTGGGAGCTGGAACAGGCAGAGGCAGTACTGAGTATGGTTTCAGAGCAGAAGGAGGTGGTATACTTGTTTAATTACCTGGATGGTCGCCAATATAGTCAGGCAATCAAACAGATGGAACAAAGCTGCTGCTTTCGAATCCCATATGCACCGGATCCTTATGCAAGAGCTGTAAACGGAGCGGAGCTAGAATTTCTTGAGGAGTTATCAGAAATTGCCATGGAGAGGATGCGGAAATGACACGAAAACCGATGCTTTTTTCTACACTTCAGGGAAGAGGCAGTCACAGGGAGGTGATCGGTCTGATCGGGGCCCATCCGGGATCCGGTGTGACCTATACAGGCCTACTGCTGTCATTCTATCTGGGAGAAGAGTTGGGAAGAAAAACAGCATATGCAGAATGCAACGGACACCAGGATTTCTGGCTGTTTCAGCAAGCTTACCAATGGAGGTGGGAGGAGGAACATGTCTTTTCCTTTGGTAATATCACTTTCTATAGGAACGTAACAGCGGAGAGGATCCCTTCCCTTCTGGGGGAGAATTATGATGTTATCATTTTGGATTTCGGATATGACCTGAATGCTAACAGAGAGGAATTCGGACGCTGCGACAAAAAGCTTGTATTGGGGGGATGTACCGAGTGGAATTTATGTAAGCTGGGCAGCTTTATCGAGAACGTTTTGGGGATCAAGGGAAACGAAACCTGGAACTATCTCCTCCCCTTTGCAGGAAAGAAAACAATTCAATTCATGCAGCAGAAGTATAACAGAAAGTTTTACCCCATCCCTTTGGAGTCTGATCCACTGAAGCTTTCAAAGGAAGCTCAAAGGCTTTTTCTCAGGTTATTGGAATGAGTCTATGCGGTCCGGTTATTCCGGTAAGGATAAGTATAACATATCACAAATGGCCTTCTTATCCGAAACTGATTACCAACAGCACCTCCCGGACCGTCAGACCATCTGCCTGCGAAGATGCGTAGTGTTTATGGATTAATAAGGGTTTGGTTTTATGATGCATGTGTAAGGAGCATAACCTGTACTTAAAAAGCCCTCTATACTTTTATGCCGTATCTGGTTAGCTGTTACTTGCACCTTAAAACGCATCTAAAATCAATTCAATAGGTAAGGATCATAAATCCCGGCTTCTTAAGGTTCGTAAGTATGGTAACAAACGAACCTAATGGAAACTGGGATTTTGGTCTTTAAAAGGTCGAAATTTAGTAATGACGGTTACATGATTTAATGCTATAATGTGTTATAGATTACGTTTGGGAAGCTATGCAGACTGTAACCCGCATGGGGGAGTACATAGATGGAGGAGTATATCGTATGGACAAAAGAATGAGGATAGCTGTCATTGGTTTAACGGCTGTATTAGTGATTGTTTTGTTGATCGTAGGATTAGCTATAAAGAAGAAACTGACTCCCAGTAAGGAAGAGATGTTGCTGACAGAATATTATCCGGTTAAGGAATCCGAGATTATGATCATCCTCCAGGATGAAATATATGATAAAAAGGGATTGTTATTGGACGGTACCGTATATGTTGATTATGATACCGTGGTGGAAAAGTTTAATCATAGATTTTATTGGGACAGTAAAGAGAATATTCTTACCTATACCACGCCAACCGAGATTCTCAGGGCTGAAGTCGGTAAATCCGAATACACGGTAACTATGACGCTAAATCCTACCGTAAAGAAGGAAGAGTATGAGATTGTTAAGGTGATGGCGGATAAGGTTTATCTTGCACTGGATTTTGTTGGCAGATACTCTGATCTGCAATATCGGCAGTATGAAGAACCGAATCGTGTGATTATTAATTATCAATGGGGAGAGAAATTATATACAGAGGTTACCAAGGCTACTCAGCTGAGGACGGAGCCGGGGATCAAGAATCCGGTTTTATCAGAGCTTCCCGTAGGCAGCTCTCTTATGTATGTGGATATGGAGGAAGCCCCCAGTAAGGGCTTCGCTAAGGTGATGACAGAGGATGGAATCATTGGGTATGTGAAGGAAAAGGCTGTGAAGAAATCCTTCTATAAGAACCTGGAGAGCACCTATCAGGCGCCGGAATATACCTCCCAGACCAGACAGGACAAGATTAATCTGGTATTCCATCAGGTTACAAATCAGGACGCGAATTCAAATTTGGAATCACTGATCAAAAAAACGAAGGGTGTTAACGTGGTATCTCCTACCTGGTTCAATATCCTGGATACTACCGGTGCGATCAGCAACTTAGCCAGCAAGGAGTATGTGGATAAGGCAAATGAGCTGGGGCTTGAGGTGTGGGGACTGGTAAGCGATGTGAACATCAAAGTAGATATGGGAGAATTGCTGTCCCGTACCTCTTCGAGGGATACGCTTTCAGATGCCCTGATACAAGCGGCGTTGGAATATAAGCTGAATGGCATTAATGTCGACCTTGAGATTATACCCTCCGATGCCGGAAATCATTTTATTCAGCTGATCAGGGAACTATCCGTGAAATGCAGGAATAACGGACTGGTACTTTCCGTAGATAATTTCATTCCTGCCCCCTATCGTGAATACTACGACCTGGAGGAACAGGGTAAGATCACCGATTATGTAATTATCATGGCCTACAATGAGTTCGTCGGATCAGAGGAAGCGGGACCGGTGGCCTCCATCGGCTTTGTGGAGGATGCAATTACGAACACACTTGAAGTCGTGCCGAAGGAGAAGACCGTGATCGCGATTCCGTTCTATTCAGCCCTTTGGAAGGAAACCGGAGACGGTGAGCTGACCGTAGTTTATCCGGCGATGACAAATGCAGCGAATGTTTTCACAGAACAGGGTATAGAGCCGGAATGGGATGAGGCTTATGCTTATCAGTATGGTGAATATAAGCTGGATGGAGCCACCTACCGAATCTGGCAGGAAGAGGAGAAATCCATCGAAGAGAAGATGAAAGCAATCTACGAAGCAGACACAGCCGGAGTAGCTGCATGGAAGCTGGGTCTTGAGACGGAAGCAATTTGGGATGTAATCATAAAATATTTAAATTAGTTATAGAAATCATAGGTAGCTAGGGGATCGGATATCCTGTCCTGCGTAAGAATTCGCAGCAGGACATCCGGTCTTCTTTATTTATTTCACAATTGAATGGAATAGAACAGAGAATAGGACGGGCCTGCTTCTTCATAAGATATAGAGATCCAATAAAGGAAGTACATCTATGAAGAAGAAATACTTTTGTATCTTATTTCTGGTTCTGCTATTCCTGGCCAGAATTCTGACCACCGAACAATCCGTCAAGGTAATGAGCCATATATTTCATAGGAGCAGCAAACCGGAGGCTGAAGCAGTAACCCTTGTTATTGATCCGGGCCATGGGGGCTGGGATCCGGGGAAGGTTGGAGTAAATGATGCTCGGGAGAAGGATATTAACCTGAAGATCTCGCTGAAGTTAAAGGCTCTTCTGGAGGAAAAGGACATTAAGGTTATCATGACCAGGGAAGAGGATGTCGGCCTGTATTCCGAAGGGGACTCCAATAAAAAAAGAGCAGATTTGAACAACCGTATTAATACAATCAATGGCAGCGGAGCATTGTTTGCAATCAGTATCCATCAGAACAGCTTCACAGAGGAGTATGTCAAGGGGGCGCAGGTCTTTTATTATGCGCAGTCTGCGGTTGGTAGGGAGCTTGCCGAGCTTCTGCAGGAGACGATCAAGAAAAGCTTGAATGATGGGAATCATCGGAAGGCAAAATCCAATGAGAGCTATTATATGCTAAAGAAGACGGAATGCCCTCTGGTTATTGTTGAATGTGGGTATCTGTCGAATCAAAAGGAGGCTGCGTTGCTGGTTACGGAGGATTACCAGGATAAAATGGCCGAGGCTATCTGCGCTGGGGTTCAGGAATATTTGAAAACAAAGCAATGATAAATCAATCTGTTGCTAAGTATGGATTTTAAATAAAAAAGATGTTATAATGCACGTTAGACGGTATCAAAAGGTACCTTCAGAGGAAGAAACATGTAAGAGCTAAGGAGTACTGCAGAATGGATACCAGGATAATTAAAGTAGAGAAGGATCAGATAGAAGCAAAGGATTTGGAGGAGGTCATAAAGGTACTTAGATCCGGAGGTCTGGTTGCATTTCCGACCGAGACCGTATATGGATTAGGGGCGGATGCCCTTAATCCCGAAGCTTCCAGGAAGATTTACGAGGCGAAAGGAAGACCTTCGGATAACCCCCTGATTGTCCATATCTCTAAGGTGAATGATCTGGAGGTACTGGCAGAGAATATTCCGGAGGCCGCCTATCAGCTGTCATCTGTCTTCTGGCCGGGGCCGTTGACCATGATTCTGAATAAGAAGTCATGTGTACCCCATGGAACGACGGGGGGCCTGAATACGGTTGCAATCCGGCTCCCTGCACATAAACTGGCTAAAACGCTGATCAGCAGTTCAGGAGTCTACGTGGCGGCACCCAGTGCCAACCTGTCAGGCAGACCGAGTCCGACGAAAGCCGAGCATGTAATTCAGGATCTGTACGGTAAAGTGGATATCATCATTGACGGTGGCCAGGCATCCCTAGGCCTTGAGTCAACAATTATCGATCTGACGGGAGTTCATCCCGTAATCTTAAGACCGGGCTGTATCACAAAAGCTATGATTGAAAATGTGCTGGGGACGGTGCAATATGATCCTGCTATATTACAGGAAAAGCCGGAGGAGAATTTAGTACCTAAAGCACCGGGAATGAAATACCGGCATTATGCCCCGGAAGGTTGTCTGACCATCTATGAAGGGAAGATTGAAGAGGTGATCAGAGAAATTAACCGGAAGGCTAAGGATTTGACTGATGACGGTAAGAGTGTCGGAATCATTGCTACAAGTGAGACAGAGAAGGAATATCTGTATGGAACCGTGAAAACCATAGGCTCCAGAAGGGATGAGGACTCCATTGCAGCCGGACTCTATGCGACCTTACGGGATTTTGATGTATTAAAGACGGAGTATATCTTAACAGAAAGCTTTGCAGATAATGACTTGGGACAGGCCATCATGAACCGCTTACTTAAGGCTGCGGGCTACCGTATCGTTAAGGTCTCTTAACCTGGCCGTGAAGGATCGGTAAATCTTTAATTTGCTATGAAGGAGCTGCATTTGCAGCAGCATGGAGGGTATATGGGAAAATATCAAAAACTTATCTTTGTATGTACCGGTAATACCTGCCGAAGTCCAATGGCAGAAGCGATATATAAGAATCTGGAAAGAGTCAGTACAATGAAGGTGATCTCCCGGGGATTGGTCGTGTTATTTGGGGAACCGATTAATCCGAAAGCAGAAGTGGTATTGGGAAAACATGAATTGGAGCTGGTGAATCATATCTCAAAGGGTCTAAAGGCTGCTGATTTGGATGAGGATACCCTGATACTGACAATGACCGCGAGTCAGAAGAGGAAGGTTCTGGAGGAGTATCCGGAAGTCGGTGAGGTATATACCATCAAGGAGTTTGCAGGAGAAATAGGGGATGTGGTTGACCCCTACGGTGGCAGTTTGATTGATTATGAGGAATGCTATATCGAGTTGGCACGTCTGGTTAAGAAGGCAGTATATAAACTGAATGAAGAGAAATAAAGGAGGAAGCTTATGATAGCGATTGGAAATGATCATACCGGATATGAACTAAAAAAAGCGATTATTGAGTATCTTGAGGAGAAGGGAATTGAATATAAGGATTTTGGCTGTGGCAATGTGAACTCCAGTGATTATCCCGAGTATGCCAAGGCGGTTGGCAGAGCAATTCAGAAGAAGGAATGCGATAAGGGCATCTTAATCTGTGGAACAGGAATTGGCATCTCCATCGCTGCCAATAAAATGAAGGGCATCCGCTGTGCACTGTGTCATGATTGTTTCAGTGCAGAAGCTACCAGACTTCATAATGATGCGAATATCCTTGCCATGGGCGCTCGGGTAATCGGAGCAGGGCATGCAGTTAAGATCGTGGACACGTTTTTAGGTACAGAATTCTCCGGTAATGAAAGGCATATTAGAAGAATTCAGATGCTGGAGGACTAAAGCATTTCTGCTTTTTCCACCGGCTCCATCAATGACGGGAATTGACCTTGATGAATAAGCTTAAGAAGGGAATCCAGGGAGCGGAGTGCCCGGATTACTTCTTCACCGGAAATTAATCCTTTTTCAAAAGCCTGTGCAAGTTCGTCCAGGTCAAGGATCTGAACGGATCCATCCTTATGAAGGATTACATCAATCAGAAGATCCTCAAATATCATGGAGTCAGGATTGGGGCCTGGCTTCTGCTGGATAATGTCGCAGTACCAGTAGACAAGCTGTTGCTCCCTATTAAAGACCTTGCTTACTTTAATACCCTGGTCCAGGAAGTAGGCGGAGATCCCCCCTGCGATGTCTTTCCGTGGATGTAGAGCCTCCCACTTTGTTATAATCAAGTGTTCATCAAGACTTATGATGCGATCATTTTTTAAAGGAACCAACTCATCGGGTATAAAACGTCTTCGATAAAGAAGTGGATATTTCATAGTGGAATCCCCCTTCCGGACTGAACGGTTATTTTTAAGTATCCTTATTATATCACGACTTTTCAGGAAGGTAAAGTGAGCATAAGAATTCCATCTCAGAACCGGAATGCGTTTGCGTTCTCCGGTAAGCAGATTGGTTTACTAAAGAACGATCATTGAAGTAGATACACCAAATGGATAAACATGGTAAATACTTGGAATAATTCCTCTGTTTCGGGGAAAACTAACATATGAACCGTGAATGCCATAACTTGGAGGTGTATCTATGGAGAATTTGAATCGGTTATATGAGTTCTTGAAAGGAATTCTATCCAGAAAGAAGACAAAGATTACATTATATATTGCTGTAGTACTCTGGCTTGCAGTAGCCACACAGATGTTCATGAATCGATTCTTCTATGAAGAGGTGAAGATGACGCAGGCATTTGTTAATACAAATACAGCTGATTTGAAAAGCAGTATTGAAATCATTGCTGCTTACGAGAAGGATTATCTGAGTGAAGAGGATAAAAAGGAATTGATCCTATATCTCGCTGATTCGATAGGGCTTCATGTGGATAAGGAGATAGCGGTTACCAGAGAGGAAGCCAGAAGTGAGTATTCCTATGAGAAGCAGGCGAAAAATGCATCTACTATGCTGAAGGTAATCAGTTTGGAACAGGAAAAAGATTCTGAAATTAAGATGAAGCACTATATCGTAGTTAAGCTGGATATCAAGGATAGCATCCAAAGCATGGATAAATATCGGAAGCTGCTGGAGAATGCCTTGAAAGACCTTGGAGTTAATAATAGACAGTTAACATTACAGTATGAAGGAAGCTTCAGAGGTATGCTGTCGGCAGCTGAGAAGGATAGAATATCCGAGCTATTGGTGAATGAGCTTGACGGTGAAGTATCCATGAAGTATGAGGAGGGCAATCTCTATACGGTGTATGCCTATACGGGACTGATTAACGAATATATCATGTCTATGGGCAGCAAGGTAAATATTCAGATTGCCATAACCTATGATGAACAGGCCGGCAAGACGATGATCTATCTGGCTTCTCCGATCCTAAATCAGAACTGGTAAAATATCTGAACCGCCCTTAGTCTTATGGCTTAGGGCGGTTCGAGTTATTGTTGTGAGTTTGGTCAATTATTCTAGAACCAGCGTTTTCTGCTGCGGTAACGTCTTCTGCGGTCAAAAATTTCCCCCAAAAGGACTAAGGTTACGATGTCTCTTAAATGATTAGGTTGATGGCGTCTCGGATAATAATAAACACTGTTGATTTCAACCTGGGGTTCTTCCTCTACATCTTTTACTTTATCATAAACTCTATCAATAATTCTGTCCAGGGAGACCTTATCAGGGTACTCATCATACATTAGGCTACCATCATATTCCATCTGATCGCATTCTCTATTGATTTCTCTTTGTATCTTTTTAGCGGTACTAGGATACAGCTGCTTCATATACTCCATATCTCTGTCCGCATCTTCGCAGTTGTCATATCCGTACATAGGATATAACGGTATTCCCATAGGCATAGTATAAGGTACAGCGTTTCCGCCTTGATAATAAGGGCATGGAATGAGTTGAGGTTGTGGAGCTGTACCCATCGGAGCAGTCGGGGTCATCGGAGTGGTGGGA
>JAEZHX010000217.1 GCA_023436765.1 Bacillota bacterium | reverse complement strand
CTAAGGAAGTCCGTTGTCCTTTGGTCCTCATCGAAATTATAGTCATAGCCCAAGGCTCCTCCTACGAAGACCGCCGTTTCCCGGAATAGCTCACCCATCTCCATCAGAGCATCCCAGAGCTTCTCCGGCTCTGCCGGAGGATAGGTGGCCAGAAGCTTGTTCCATAGCTTCTCGGGCAGATACCGATCCAGGTACTTGCAATTCTTACCTACACTGAGGGAAAAGTCCGTTAATATTCCCACATGCCAGGATAGCATCAGGAGCAGCATCGGGCGTACATAGAGGTTCATATGATCAATTGCATAGAGTAGCTCACCCCTCCATAATCCCTTTGCGATATATGGTGCTACCCACCAGAATTCATTACAACAATGTTCATACTTCATTTGGGTAGGCTTTTTTACTTGATAATCTTCGTCAGAAGGGGACACGAGCTTAGGAAGCTTTTCATCCTTATCCAGTAGTATAATTGTCAGCTTCTCTTCCCTACACTCCTTGATTGAGGCTTCCATCGTCTGTAGAGTCAGGTCGATACGGTTTCCATCCATAAACTGCATCAGATAAGCATAATGTGTCTTCCAGTCTGTTGGTTCCGATTCATAGAGAACATTGACATCCGGTTCCTGCATCACGACAAGATCTCCGAACACCTTAAGCCAGGACTTATCTCGTATAAAGGTCTCCGTTTCGGTAACCACATAAACAATATCGTAATCCTGAAAGATGTCCTTTGGCACCCTAGGGTTTGCTCTCGAGCCGTTCATATATACCGCCCGAATCCGATCCTCTCGTTGTGCCACACCCAAAATAAGCTCCATCATCTCTTGCTCTGTTCTCATATCAACCCTCCAATACTAAGTTCTTCCCAAGAAGTTTGGTTCTATCAAACTTCTTCTCCGCAGGCTTTGCAGTATTTAGCATCCTCATCATTTAAGGTTCCACAGCTTCTGCACCTAACCTTAACCACTTCTTTCGTCTCTGCAGAGTCCTCCTTTTTATCAAAGGCATCAATTTTACTGATGACATCATTGAGCATGCCGCCGGCGGCTTCCGTATAAGGCTTCAAGTCCTCTCTGGCCTGCTCCGGATCGAGTACGATCCCTGACCCGGCCGCACCTCTGGCACCTACTCTCATCACAAGCCCTCCGACGATCATGAGAAGCATACCGATCAAAGGCCTTCCAAAGGAAATTCCTATGTCAGAATCGAATGTGCCAAAGGAATCTACACTGTTCATGCCCCTGTTCATCAATCGGAAGACGGAAAAGAATACGGATATGAATAAAATGAATCCCAGGATAGTCATTCCCATCCCAATATAGTAGGCTGTTTTACGCTCGATAGACAATTTCGCCATTTATATACCTCCTGAATAAATTCATGTGCATTTCTTCTATCATCATATCACATTTTTTGTTCATCTGTATTAAAATTATATTATAACTAATCCAATATTTCCGCCTTAGGGTATATTCAAAAATGTCAGCCTGGCAGGTATTCCTTAATCGTGTATAAAAAGGGATTGCCACAAAGCCGTTTGGCCTTTAGACAATCCCCTATCAGACTTTTAAATTTTTTTAGTTCTGCTCTTATTCTGAGACAGTACCACTAACGGATGCTTCTCTATTTACAGAATCTCTCCACTCCTCCAGCTTTCGGATGGATTCCTTCATCGTGTCATTAGAGATTCCGGGAAGCTCTCCTCCCCAGGCCTTCGTTGCTTCTTCGAAGCCCTTCTTGACGGCATCTATCATGGAGTCTGCCTTTGAAGGATCTCCCCCTGTCAGTGCTTTAGCGAAGGATAGCAATCGATCCGAGGTCTGTTTCACCCCCCAGTATCCATCCTCTGCAATATCCCTCTGTGCCTGAGCTCTGGTCTCAGGATCTACCTGTACCTTACCCTCTCTTAGAAGTGCATAGATGTCCGTACTATTCGTATAGGTCTCTCCCTGCTTTAACAGCATCTTCTCCACAAGGCTTCTGAGACTTTGGGATCTTCTCTCTACTTCCTGCATCATTCTCTCTATGGTCGCATTGTCCCTTTGATAAACCTTCTTGCTTTCATTATCACTGCTCTTCTCATAAACCGCAGCTGCACCCTCCGTCGTACTCTGATGTGTTTCCTGCTTCCTTACAGAGCCAACTTTTGACTTTGTCGGCGTACTTTCATATCCATCCTTAATTTTAGAAATGTTCTCCACGCTCATTTTATCCTCCGTTTCTAGAAGGCTAACTGCCTTCTGTGCAAATTCCCATCCTTGGTATGGAGGAGCTCCCTCCTTGGTAAAGGTGACTGTAAAACCCCATGCTGGCCAGGCTTGTTAAGTAAGCCGGCACAATAGATATATCGGCAAATTGATTCCATTTCTTAATATGAATGGGATAAATTTCTGAATGATCAGAACACCGTATCCACCTTCTTCATGATAATCAGTTTATCACCTTCCCTGATTCGGTCGTCCTCCATATTATTGATTTTCATAATAGAATCTACCGTGGTAAAATACTTCTTCGCAATCTTCCAGAGGCTGTCACCCGGCTTTACCACATATCCGATTAGTCCGGGCATCGCCTGCAGCTTCTCCAGATCCAGATCTGTTACTTCGATATCGGTAATAATCGGCTCCACGATCTTATCGAAAACAATGGTATTCAGGTTAATCGATGCCTTTACTTCAATCTCGTCACTATCTAACATCATAACACTTAAGTTATCGATACTTGGCTTAATTTCATAAGTGCTGTCAGGCTTCATACCCTTCACTTCAATCGTCTGGCTGAAGGGAACAACACCCTTAAGCGAATTCATCGGTCTTCGGTCATCCTCGGAAATATATAGGATGCCAACCTCAATGACTCCCTCTGCCTGCAGTTCATTCTGCTCCGCATAGACATCATCGATCTTAATATTACCACCGGCATGGCAAATCTGGAGAATCCTCGGCTGGTTTTCCGGAACTCGAATCCTATCTGCAATCCTGTATTTACTATTATTCTTTATAACAAGATTCTCATAAACGGTATCCCGAATGACAGGGATAATTTCCTTTGACGGACTGTATACATCACAGATGATCTCCGGCTCTTCTGTCTCATACACCTTGATTGACATCTCCAGAATTACTTCCAGATCCAGAACCCTCTCTTCTCCGTCGACATCAGCCTTGATCTCAAGATTCTTTTTTATAATACGGAAGGTAATGTCCTCCACCATATCTTCATTACAGCCATTACAGTCAATGGTTCCGCTGAAGGGTATCTCTGTCTCAAAGTATTCAATCGGGTTCTCCTCATCTTCAGTGGTATAGAGAATAAATACAGGGAGTTCACCCTTTATCGTGAACTTATCTTCTAAAAGCCTAACCTCAACATTATTCAGCTTCATATCCGAATAGAGAATGGAGGATACATTCCCTTTATTCGTAGGTAACAGCAATTCATCCTTAATCCGGAAGGTGTCTTTCTTATTGATACACACATCTGTAATTTCAACTTTTTTATTAATGTACTGGACGTCCTCAGGTCCCTCCACCATAATTGCGGTTTCCTCATCATATAGCTCCTCTACTGCTACATTGAGGCGGACTATGGATTTCACACTAAGCTTACGGGAATTGATCAGCCCTGTTGACAGGTCCTCCAAATCCCATTTTACAATCGGATCATCCTCCGCACAGGTCTGCTCCATATTAATCACTTCATCAAAAGGGATTTCTCCCGAAATATTATGTATCGGCCTTTGATCCTCTTCACTCAGATATAGAACATTGAATTGTAATGCCCCCTTTACCAGAAGCTTCCCGTTCATTGCCTTAATATCGGTGATCCTGATATCACCCTGCTCAGTAATTATCTCATCAATATCCGGCTTTATGTCCGGGACATTGAAATCATCATCCAATGTAAGCTGCAGGGTGCTCTTACATTTCAATTTATTCATATGAATATTCTTTT
>JAEZHX010000165.1 GCA_023436765.1 Bacillota bacterium | reverse complement strand
GCAGATTATCCTGAGTTCACTCGTCTACAGATTTTATCCGGAGTTCTACCATTCAGAATATTATGGGGTAGTGATCACCATTTTGACAGTGATGGGAGTCGGTTACCCGGTTTTTCTTGCCGTGATTCGGAAGGTTCCAGATACGAAACTATCACAGGATGGTCCTGCAAAGCTATCCCTGCGCCAGGTGATCGGTTTGTTTTTCGTATGTGCAGCGTTTATGTATCTATCCAGCTTTGCGGGGTCCATTCTTAGTCTGCTGATCGCTAAGCTTAAGGGAAGCGAAATTGAAAATCCCGTGGAAGAGTTTCTGGCGAATAGCAACTTCTACCTGAATGCCATCTACATTGCAATCATCGGTCCTGCTATGGAGGAATTTATCTTCCGGAAGGTACTTCTGAATAAGCTGCGCAGATTCGGAGACCTGCCGGCCATTCTGTTTACCAGTTTTGCCTTTGGACTGTGTCACCTGAATCTTTCGCAGTTTATCTATGCTACCGCTTTGGGTATCATTTTTTCATATACTGTGGTCCGAACTAATACGATTAAGTATACCGTTATCATACATATGATAATTAATACGTTAGGCTCCGTGATTGCCCCTCTTACTTTGGAAAATGAAAAGGCTATGGTTCTCCTGTTCCTATGGGTGCTCCTCTCCATTGTGATTGGTATGTCCCTGTTCCAGAAGAATAAGAAGGGAATCCTGCTTTTGGCCGGCGAGGAACAGGTTGAGAAGAAATCAGAATATTACCTGCATATCGGAACCTTACTGTATCTTTTGACCTGCATCGCTATGATGGTTCTTCAGATATTCTGATTGAGAAAGTTCTCGTTTTCAGTTAATATTGTAATATGTCTTAAGTAATCAATTGCATTGTTGTATAGGTACAGAAAGGAGAATTATATGAATAATTTTACATTTTACAGTCCTACTTATTTTGCTTTCGGAAGAGGTACTGAGAATCAGGCCGGACAATATGTAAAGCGGTTTGGCGGAAGCAAAGTCCTGCTTCATTATGGCGGAGGCTCTGTTGTAAGATCAGGACTCCTGAACAGGGTTAAGGCTTCTTTAGAAAAAGAAAACATATATTATACAGAGCTGGGCGGGGTACAGCCGAATCCCAGAAGCGGACTGGTATATAAGGGAATTGAACTTGCACGGAAGGAAGGTGTGGATTTTATTCTGGCAGTAGGAGGCGGTAGTGTTATCGATTCTGCTAAGGCAATCGCGGCCGGAGTGAAATATGACGGAGACTTCTGGGATTTCTATGAAGGTAAACCGGTTACGGAGGCCATAAAGGTGGGTACGGTACTGACAATCGCTGCTGCCGGCAGTGAGGGCTCGGGGGATTCTGTCATCACGAAGGAAGAAGGTATGCTAAAGCGAGGCACCGGCGGAGAAGCCTTAAGACCGGTATTCTCTATTTTAAATCCCGAGCTTACGCAGTCACTTCCTGCATATCAGACTGCGGCCGGAGCAACAGACATTATGGCTCATGTATTTGAACGGTATTTTACGAATACCAAGGAGGTAGAGATTACGGATCGCCTATGTGAAGCGGTCCTGCTGACCATGATCAAGGAGGTCCCTAAGGTACTCAAGGATCCGGACAACTATGAAGCCAGAGCCAATATTATGTGGGCAGGCATGGTGGCCCACAATAACCTGGTAGGCGTGGGACGTGATCAGGATTGGGCAAGCCATGGAATAGAGCATGAGCTATCCGCATTATATGATGTTACTCATGGGGCGGGTTTAGCAGTGATCTTCCCGGCATGGATGACCTATGTATACAAACACGATATCAACCGCTTTGCCCAGTTTGCGGTCAGGGTATGGGGCTGCGAGATGAACAGCGCCCACCCGGAAGAGACTGCACGGGAAGGGATCAGCCGCTTGAAGCAATTCCTTACCTCCATCGGTATGCCGATTAATTTTAAGGAATTAGGTGCAAGAGAAGAGGATATTCCTTACATGGTGGAGAAATTGGGACTTGGCAACGGAACCATGGGCAGCTTTGTTCCGCTGACTGCAGGGGATGTGGAGCAGGTTTACCGGCTGGCATTATAAAGGGAATTCATACCTAAGCTTCTAAGCAGGGATATGCCGATAACCTGAGCGCTCGGTAGCTTCGGTCTATCTCTTCTTAACGATACGAAAGAGGGATCGACTAGACAGCATCCGGTCCAAAAAATCAATTAGGCTGTCATTGGTATTGTCACGGTAAAGGACTTCCTTGGCGAGATTAGGATCATCGGTTATAATGTTATCTACACCAAGGGCTTTCATCCGTTCCATCTCGCTCTCGGTATTCACAGTCCATGCATGGATTGCTTTACCGGCACGGTGAGTGGTCTCAACTATGGATTTTGTTATGAAGGATGACTTCATGCTGATAAAATCAATATCTGCCTTACTGTAGAAATTACCGTAGGCTGCGGAGATGATGTATCCGGTATGAAGCTCATCCTTCAGTTCTTTTATCTTTTGTAGTGTTCCATAGTTCGAGGAAGAGATTGTGCATTGGTTTTCAAAATCATATTCCTCAATCAGGCTGACCAGCTTCTCCTCCAGGCCCTGCTCGTGTCCATGTATCTTAAGCTCGATGTTCAAAGGGATTTTCCCTTTACTTAATTCTAAGGCTTCCCTGAGGGTGGGAATTCTGGCACCGGCGAATTTTTCACCGAACCAGGAGCCTGCATCCAGCTCCTTAATTTCCTCATAAGTGAGTTCCCATACGAACTTATTCAGTCCGGTAGTTCGCCATAGACTGCGGTCATGAAACAGGACCAAGGTACCGTCCTTAGTCTGCTGTACATCTATTTCGGCATAATCAGCCCTTGATTCAATGGCACTTTCCAATGAGAACAGGGTGTTCTCCGGTGCAGCGCTGGAATCACCCCGGTGCGATGTAATCCGAATACCGGTCAGAGCCTCAGTAAGACGATAGGAATCGTTACGTACGGTAAGATATAGGTTCAACAGTCCGGCACCTGCCAGAGCAAGCAGAATCAGGCTGGCTGCCCGTTTACTATATGTGGATCGGAGAGGATCGGGATCGGCTTGTTCAAGGGTATGTTCTATATCAGGAGTAAGGCAGCGATCCTCCCGATAGTGACAAAACATTGTAGAAACGATATTAAAATTAATAATAAAACAAACGGAGCTGAACAAGAAATTAAAATAAGCCGTTACCTTCGGGTAATAAGACAGGAATACGGAAATAACAGTATTCTTTTCGGCATAGGTATAAACCAGTAGGGCTGTGAGAAATAGAATACTAAAGTAAAGCAGGTAAAATAGCAGAGCCAGAACTATATTCGTCAACATAAGTGTCAGAAGGATCCGGGGGACATTCCCTTTCAGGAGCTTCTTAGTGGCTTCCAGTCCCTTCGTAAAGCTCAGCCGTTCCTGTATGCAGAAATGCAGTACAAATAATCCCCGGAAGACAATAAAGCAAAGGAATAACAGGACCAGAAGCAACAGTCCACGGACAAATAGAGCATCAGGGTATCCTCCCGGCATATGATCCTTTATATCAAGACGCAATATGATACTGACTAAAACCGGAGTGTTCATGGCAATAAACATGAGCAGGGCAAAGAAGGGAAGAAGGATATTACCCGAAATAACGGTTCGGAGTGCTTTTACGAAACCATGAGCAAGAATTCGAAGATAATTCGGTTTCTTCTGCAGGGGCTCATAACAGCAGTATTGAAGATGGGAAGTCATCATGATAAGAATAAATACGGATAAAAGGATGAGGATTACAGAAAGCATTAGGATGGTCGGTGGGTATCGAAGAAAACTAAGAATATTCTTGTCCGTAAGATAACTCTGACCCCAAAGGCCAAGCACATTGGAGACCAGGATACTGATCAACGGAACGACCAGCAGAAGAAAGAGGATGGTAAAGAATATCTGAAGCAGGAACAATGGTTTATTGTATGCTTTCATAAGTCGTCGATACAGTCGATGCAATTGCTTCATTCCGGTTCCCTCTTACAATCGTAATAATAATTATTATAGTGAGAGCATGAAAATTATGCAATCTGTCCGGCAGATGACCAATAAATTTATTCATTTTATGTTTAGAACTTAAGTTGATTTTATGTATTAATGTGCTAAAATGGAGATATTCCAGTTATTAACTACAGAAGGGAGCTGTAAGCTTGACTGAGTTATTGGTCAGATTGTTTGTAAAAAATAAGGATAAAGTGGAGGATTCCGGGGTTCGCACTGTTTATGGTATTCTGACCAGTATCGTCGGAATCATATGTAATGTAATCCTCTTCGGAACCAAATTGACCGTGGGACTGATCATCAACAGCATCTCCGTTATGGCGGATGCATTCAATAATTTATCCGATGCGGCTTCCTCCGTCATCAGCTTTTTTGGTGTCAAGCTGGCAGGAAGGCCCGCGGATAAGGAGCATCCCTTCGGTCATGGAAGATTTGAATATATCGCAGCACTTGCTGTTTCCTTTCTGATCCTTCAGGTAGGGCTTTCGCTATTCAGGAGCTCATTATCTAAGATACTGAATCCGGAGAAGTTAACCTTCAATCCATGGCTGACCGGTATTCTGTGTCTGTCCATCCTGATTAAGGTTTGGCTGATGTTCTTCAACCGCAAGCTGGGGACCCGAATCAATTCCTCGGTTATGAAGGCAACCGCCGCCGATTCCCTGGGCGATGTTCTTGTTACGACAGCTACGGTAATCTCCACCATTATAGCAGGATTGACCGGATGGATGATCGATGGATATATGGGAATCATCGTATCTATCTTTGTCATGATTGCCGGTATCCGGATTGCAAAGGATACGCTGGAGCCGTTACTGGGACAGGCGATTGACCGTGAATTATATGAGAAGCTTTCGAATATGGTGGAAGGCTATGAGGATATTGTAGGTACACATGACCTGATTATCCATAACTATGGTCCAACCCACCGGATGGCTACCATTCATGCAGAGGTACCCAATGATATCAATTTTGAGAAGGCTCATGAAACGATTGACCGGATCGAACGGGATGTATTAGAGAGACTTGATATCTTCCTGGTCATCCATATGGACCCTGTAGAAGTGAATGATGCAATGATTCTGGAGAAAAGGGAAATGGTAATCGGTATTATATCCGGACTGGAGCCTAAGGCAGCAATTCATGATTTTAGGATCGTTAAGGGGGAGTTGCAGATAAACCTTATTTTTGATCTGGTGATTCCATATTCCTATAAGAAGGACATGGAACAGAAATTGCTCTCTAAAATCGTGGAGGAGGTAAGAAAGCAGGATTCCAGATATAACTGTGTAATAACACTGGAGAATTCCTTCGTGGCAGAGGAGTAGCCGGACGGTACAGCCTGGCAAAGGAGCAGCTGAGATGCCCTGCGTGTCAGAGTGCTTGCCTGGAGCTTTGGTGTAACTGAGGTGTAGCTAAGATTGGCGGTATTTATGAGGCTTCAAAGGAAGAGAAGCTTGAATAGGGGGAATTGGACTGATGGTAATTGATTTCCATACACACATCTTCCCGGATAGGATAGCAAAGAAGACAATTGAGTTTCTGGAACAGGAGGGGAATGTCAAGGCGGCTACCGATGGTACACTGACAGGACTGTTAGGCTCCATGAGGAAGAACGGAATTGATATTTCTATCGTAATGCCGGTTGTGACAAAGCCGGAGCAATTTGCTACAGTCAATGCTTATGCGGCTGAGATAAACGGTAAGGACGGTATCCTCTCCTTCGGAGGAATTCATCCGGATACACGGGATTACCAGAAATGCCTTGATACAATCAAGGAGCTTGGGTTGCCCGGAATTAAGCTTCATCCTGACTATCAGGAGACCTTCGTGGATGATCCGAAGCTGGTTCGTATCATTGATTATGCATCGGAGCTGGGACTGATTGTCCTGCTTCATGCAGGAATGGATATCGGCCTTCCCGATCCGATTCACTGTACGCCACAGAGAACCGTCCGTATGCTGGAACAGCTTGACCGCCCGGAAGCGAAGCTGGTCTTCGCTCATACCGGTGGATATGAGCTCTGGGATGAGGTCGAGGAGTATCTTGTTGGCAGGAGCATCTGGTTTGACATCAGCTTCTCCTTGGGACGGATTCCCGAGGATCAACTCCTTAGAATCGTTCAGAATCATGGAGCAGACCGCATTCTGTTCGCCAGTGATTCCCCTTGGGATGGACAGGGAGTGACTCTGGAACGGTTCCTGAGATTAGGGCTGCCTGATGAGGAAGCAGAATGTATCCTGTACCGGAATGCGCTTCATCTGTTAGCTTTGGAACGCACATAAGTGGTGGCAGAAAATGGTTTGAAAAAAATGAAAATTGTACTTGATAAATAAATTCGTATGGGTTATAATATCTTTCGTGGCGGTTGAAACACCGGACAAACCAAATACCTAGGGGTATCGCCAAACGGTAAGGCACTGGACTCTGACTCCAGCATCTTAAGGTTCGAATCCTTATACCCCTGCTAATTAAAATGAAGTCGTAGGACTTCATTTTTTTTGTCTGTAAGTATTGATGGAAGATGATCAGAATCCTATGAATGTCGAAATATTCTTATTTGATCATAAATAACATTAATTGACAAAATTTATGATTTCAGTATAATGAATCATAACAGCAGGAAAAAGTAGGAATGGAGACTATTTATGAGAATTGCGATTTGTGACGATACCAAGGCATGTCGTGATAGTATTCATACACTTTGCAGGGACTATCTACAAGACCGAAATACAGATGATGAGATCGTCCTGTTTGCTTCAGGTGAGCAATTTTTATCCTATGCCGGAGAAATAAATCTCTTACTGCTTGATATTGAGATGGATGGCATGAACGGCATAGAGGTAAAGGAACTGCTTCAGAATAGCCGACAGGATATCATGATCATTTATATCACGAATTATAAACAATTTATGCAGGATGCCTTTGGAAGGCAGGTATATGGATATCTGACCAAGCCTGTGATCAAGGAGAAGCTTTATAAGCTGTTGGATCAGGCGATGAGGGAGTACGGTGAGAATTTCGTTGTATCCACGGAAGACAGGCAGTGTCCCTTTGTGAAGGCAAAAAACATCCAATATATTAAGGCAGAGGACAAGTATACTATTCTTGTAACCCCTGAGAAGGAATTTTTGGTCAGAAAAAATATGATAGAATGGGAAACCGGTTTATCCGGACGGGATTTCTGCCGTATACATAAATCTTATATGATTAACCTGGAGCATGTAAGGCGGGTTGCCGGGAGTGTTCTTATGGATAATGGCACGTTGATTAAGATCAGTAGGGGAAGGGCGCAGAAGTTTAAGGATCAATATATGGATTATTTAAGAAGAAGGGTTGTGTGATTTGGATCATCCTACAGAGTTATTTTATATTATACTTATTGAGTATCTGGAATTTACTAATTCTATACTTGTTATGGCAGGGCTTCTTTCCTGCAGGCTGCAAAAGGCGATATGGCCTTATGCTACAGCATTTGGAGCCGTTGCGCTGGTGCTGGCTTGGATGGTGCTGAAGGGTTACCGGAGTAACCTGCCTCCGATTTGCTTTATCTTGGAGATTATTCTTATTTGGAGTCTCGTAAGAGAAACCTTTCTGAAGAAGACCATAATGTATATCATGGCGTATATCTTAAATTATGTCATTGGGACTCTGATTTCTTCCCTGCTTTCTATCTTATTCGACCGTAAGGAATCGATTTTCTGGGATATGTATCAATGGCGCATCCTGGCCATCCTGATCAATATCTGTATCGTACTAGCAATCTCCTTTCTTTTCCGGCATATTAGGAAGGCAGGATACCCCTGGATCAGAAATATTTCCTTCCGATATCTGGCCTTGGGTTTGCCGGGATTGCTCTGCTGTGCACTGGTATTAACCTTTGTACAGATATCGCGGGCAAAGGATCCTATTAATCCTCTTTTTGATAAGGTGGCCGTGATCAGTGTCACTCTGGTTTGTATTATTTATAGCATTGGTACAGTATTATTCATCTGGGTGAATGATAAGAGGAAGAATTATCAGCTTCAGAACCATCTGAAGGATTGGTATCTGAATATTCAAAAAAGCTATTATATCAACATTCTGGAGAATGATCAGGAGCTAAGAAGATTTAAGCATGATCTGAAGTCTTATATCGGCTGTATGAGAGTACTGGCAGAGCAGCAGAAATTCGAAGAGTTAGCCAAATATATCGCTGAGGTTTCATCGGAAGTGGATGGATTGGTATCAAACAGAATCCATTGCGGCAATGATATCGTGGATGCCATGTTAAGCTATATGGTACCGATTGCAAATAAGGAGGGAATTAGGATTACCCTCGACGGAATACTGCCGCCGGAGCTTAGCGTGACTGATATGGACTTATGCACGATACTAAGTAATACCATAACAAATGCAATAGAAGCCTGTCGAGACTCGGGTCTTATGGCAACAAAGACAATCGAAGTAACCGTCGGAATTAAAAATGATACCATATACATTTCTGTCGAAAACCCTGTCCGGAAGGCGGTGGACTTAAATCTCCTGGGGAAGGGAACAACGAAAAGTGAGAAGAAAAACCATGGATTTGGAATCCGTAATATTATTGAAGCCGTGGAACGAAATCATGGACATATCAGATTCAATAATCTGGAGGGAAAATTCCAGGTAGAGATCTTCCTGCAATCCCCTTCATTCACGACATAAATTTGCATCTCACGACATGAAAATTGAAGCGCCTCCTTACCTATGATATGAATAGGCAAAGGGGGCGATTCATATGATATTGGCATTTGGGTTCTATGATTTAATCAAGTGGATTTTTGGAATCAAGTAACATTCGGTGGGGAATTATATTATTTTAGAGGTTCATCCTTGCTTCGAAGTATATCGGATCAAGGATGAACCTTTATTACATGATGAAAGAAAGCCTGTAAGGCTTTTGAATATCTGTATGGCATAGAGGAGGAAGGATATGGTGGTCAAGCACCTGGAAATTAATAAAATTGATGTATATGATAGTGATTTGCCGGTATTTTGCATTACCAACACCCATACCGGGTGGCATATACGCCTTGGTATCTATGAGACAAAATACCTTCTTCAGGCATTGCATGAGGAGGAGCTGGTAGAAGAATTACAGCTTAGGCTTGCGGACGAGCTGCCTGACTGCATCAAAATACAGCTGGATCATAAATTTAAGGAGTGGGGGTTCCTCTGATTACCAAACCAAACCCAAGAAAGTAGTTCAGTATTTTGCCGGTAGAATATAAAATAAGATCATATTTCCATGGTCGAAGTATCGCAAATATGCTATAATTTACAGAACAGCCGGCGATAATGTGATCCTGAGATCATTGTGTGAGACTGTATCACAGTAAGGTAATGCCGGACGATAAAGCGGACTATTCCAGGAGATAAGAACAGGGGAGCAAGATGAGATTTGTACATACTTCGGATTTACATATCGGAAAGAAGGTAAATGAGTTTTCGATGATCGAGGACCAGCAGCATATTTTACAGCAGATTCTGCAGATTACTGACGAGCATAAGCCACAAGGGATTCTGATTGCCGGGGATGTATATGATAAGGGAATTCCCAGTGTGGAGGCAGTCATGCTTTTTGATTGGTTCCTAACAGAGCTTTATCAGAGGGGTCTGGAGGTGTTTCTGGTCAGTGGCAATCACGATTCTGCTGAGCGGATCGACTTTGGCGGTAGGATCCTTGGGGATACCCGGATTCATATCGCGGGAACCTATCAGGGGAAGCTGGAGAAGGTTGCTTTGACGGATGAGCATGGCCCCTTGCAGGTATATCTGCTGCCCTTTGTCAAGCCTGCTCTGGTCAGGCGTTATTATCCTGAGGTGGAGACCTATCAGGAGGCAGTGGAAACAATCATAAATAACGGAGAGGTGGATGCATCTGCACGGAATATCTTAGTCGCCCACCAGTTCATTACCAGCGGGGATACACAGCCCGAACAATGCGATTCTGAGACTATCTCTATTGGGGGGCTGGACAATATTGATGCTTCTGTCTTCGAAGCCTTCGATTATGTGGCATTGGGACATTTACACGGTCCGCAGAGGATTGGGAGGGATACGGTCCGCTATGCGGGTTCCCCTTTAAAGTACTCCTTCTCGGAAGCCCGCCAGATAAAATCCGTTACATTAATAGAGATCGGGAAGAAATCGGAAGTGAGTTATACGAAGCTACCACTCGTTCCGATCAGAGATCTTCGTGAAATCAAAGGTCCGATTCATGCATTGACGGATCCGAAGATTTATAGTCAGGCAAATACCTTGGATTACATCCATGCAACACTGACGGATGAGGAGGAGATCTATGACGCGATCGGCAAGCTCCGCAGTGTCTATCCCAATATCATGAGATTGGATTTCGAGAATAGCCGGACCGCATGGAATGCTGAGGCACTGCTTGCTGCTGCTAAGGTAGAGGAGCGGAGCTCTCTGGAGCTGTTTGAAGAGTTCTATGAAAATCAGAATAATCAGCCTATGAATATAGAACAAAGAGCCATCATGCAGAAGATATTGGAAGAATTGGAGGGTGATGTGGAATGAAGCCCGTGAAATTAGTAATGAGCGCCTTCGGGCCGTTCCGCGGAGTCACTGAGGTACCCTTCTCCGAGCTGGGAACTGCCGGGCTGTTCCTGATCAACGGAGATACCGGTTCAGGAAAGACCACCATATTCGATGCAATCTCCTTCGCCCTCTATGGGAATGCCAGTGGGGAGAACAGAACTGCGGATTCCTTTCGAAGTGATTATGCGGAGGAGGAAGAGGAAACCTATGTTGAGCTGACCTTTATTCATCACCACCGAGAATATAAAATATTGCGGAACCCCAGCTACTTAAGGTCGAAGAAACGGGGCAGCGGCACTACGGAACAGAAGAATAATGCTACCTTAATACTTCCTGACGGAAGGGTAATCAGCGGATATGCCCAGGTGACCCAGGCAGTAACAGAGCTTCTGGGGATTGATTGGAGGCAATACAAGCAGATCTCCATGCTTGCACAGGGGGAATTCCTTCAGCTGCTGACAGCAGGCAGCGATGAGCGAGGAATGATCTTTCGTAAGGTATTCGGGACACAACAGTTTGCCTATCTTCAGCAGAGACTAAAGGAAATGTCGGGAAAGCTTAGGCGTCAATGCGAGGAGACGGACCGCGGTATTCTACAATACTTAAGCGGTATTGCCTGTGGTGAGGATAGTATCCATAAGGCTGCGATGGAAGATGGCATCAAATCCGGAGACATTAATCAGGTTACGAAAATGATGGAGCTGCTGAAAGAGATATTAAGCGCGGATCAGAACCTGTATGATGAGATGAAGTTTAAAAATGATTATATTAAGAAAGAGCTTGAGAATATTTCAGCTGAATGCTCCCTGGCAGAACAATTTAACCGGATGTTCGCAGAGCTTAGGGGAGCCGAGGAGGAATACCATAAGCTGATTCAGGCAGCAGAGCAGATGGCAAGGGAAGAGGAGCGGTACTTAAGAGGAGAGATAGCACTTCATTCCGTTAAGCCTGTTGAGGATGCATATTTAGGAGTTACGAAGGATTTAAAGGACCTGGAGGAAACTATCGAACGGGAAAGGGCAGAGCTGTGCAGACTCCGCGCGGAGGAACAGAGTCTGAATGAGGAACTCAAGGCGAAAGAAAGCGATAAACCCAGGATAGAAGAACTGAAGAAGGAGGTTAATCGACTGGAGGAGGAAGCGATCAGGCATGATACGATCCTCACCCAAGAAAAGCAGTGTATCCTGATGGAGGATAGGAAACAGGCTCTTGAGAAGCGGATTAGCGACTTACTTCAAGGAAAGGAGAAACTGCAGCAGGAACAGAATCTAATACAAGCAGAGCAGGAGCAGTATGCAGACTCTGAGAAGGCTTTGGCAATCTGTGAAGGCATGCTTGAGAACGCTAGGAAGTACACTGAGCAAGTTCAGAAGCTTTTGCAGGAAATTGAGATAATAAAAGCGGAACGGGAGAAGTACGAGTCTTACACAATGGATTATAGATCCGCAGAGGGAGATTATCTCGGAAAGAGCAGGACCTTCGCGGAGATGGAGGCCTATTTTTACCGGGAACAGGCGGGTATCCTGGCTGCTTCACTGGAGCCTGGCATGCCCTGTCCGGTCTGTGGTTCGACAGAGCATCCCTATAAGGCAGAACTAACCGAAGGTGCTCCCAGTGAGGAGATGCTAAACAGGGAGAAGCGTTTCCTTGAGAAAGTAAGGGAAGAGCTGCAGTCTGCCGGAAGCAGGTGTGAAGCACAAAAATCAAAAGTAATAACATTAGAGAAAGCCTTAACAGACAATGCGATGCTGCTGCTATCCGGAATGAGCGGGGATGGGATTAGGATGACGTTACGTTCCGGTGATGAAGTAGACGAGATCTCCGGGTTTGCCAGATTGAAGCTTACTGAAACAGAGCAGGATATGAATGAGCTGGAGCAGAGGAAGAAGAAGCTTTCGGAGGAGGTTCGCCGGAAGGAGCTGAATGCGAAGAGGCTTGCAGAGATTGTGAGGGAACTGCAGACCGCCGAGGAGAGCATATCGGTCCTCAGAGAAGAGCTGAGTGTAGTAATTGTGGATTTAAACAGATCTATCGGGACGATCCAGGGGTTAAAGAAGGACCTGAGATATTCGTCGAAGATGGATGCTGAAGACGCCATCCGGGAGCTTAAGAAAGAGTGGGAACAGCTTCAGGAGCAGCTGAATTCAGCGGAGGCTGCCCTACGAAATTGTGAACTGCTTCTCGGAAGGACCAATGCAGTCCTTACCGATCATACGAACAAGCAAGCCATAAAATCTAAGGACTATCTCCGGGCGAAAGAGCTATTTGTGAATACGCTGCTGGAATGTGATTTCCAGGAGGCCGGACTGGCTGATGAAGCGGCTTACCGGGAGGCACTACTGACAGAAGAAGAGCTTAAGGCTCTGAAGAATACCATTGATACCTACCATAGGACATTGGAGGCTCTGAATAACAGAATCCTGCAGCTGAAGAAGAATACAGAAGGCCGGGAGGAGAAGGATCTTAACCAACTATTCTCCGCACGGGAGGAATGGAACGGGAAATATAAGGAGGTTGGAGATCAGTTGAGCCTGATCTTCAGCAGATTGAAGAATAATGAAGTAATCTACCGAAGGGTGGGAGAGCAGAACAGGCAGCAGGAGAAGCTGCGCCGGGAGTATCTCATGATCAACGGGTTGTCCCGAACGGCAAGCGGAGAGCTGCCCGGTAAGAGTAAGCTTGCCTTCGAACAATATGTCCAGGCCTTCTACTTCGAGAAGGTAATTCACGAGGCCAATAAACGTTTCTATCAGATGTCGAACCACCAGTATGTTCTTCAGAGGAAGAAGGATGCTACGGACTTAAGAAGTTCAGCCGGTTTGGAGTTGGAGGTAATGGATTATTATACCGGCAAGGCCAGGTCCGTCAAGTCCCTGTCCGGTGGTGAATCCTTCAAGGCGGCGCTTTCTCTGGCACTGGGGTTATCCGATGTCATACAGAGCTATACCGGCGGAATTGAGATGGATGCCATGTTCGTGGATGAGGGCTTCGGCTCCCTCGACAGTGATTCTCTGGAGCAGGCAATCGAGACCCTGAACGCGCTGACAGCCGGTAACCGGTTGGTTGGTATCATCTCCCATGTGGGTGAGCTGAAGGAGAGAATCGACAAGAAGCTCCTGATTGAGAAGAGCATGGAGGGCAGCAGGCTGAAGCTTGTGAAGTAGCTTTAAATATTATAATAAAAAGAGTTTTGGCTTCTTCTGACCGGAGGAATCCAAAACTCTTGCCTGTTATGCTTTATGAATGCTTTTAAGACCATTCTCAACAATACTCCTGGAAAGTGCCAGATAGTCCCCATCCATGTGGATATCCTTGTTGGCGATTAAGATAGCTATTCCATGTACGAGGCCCCAGCTGTATAACAGAAGCTCCTCACGGTTAATGTTCTCCTCCGGGTAAGCATCAAGGTATCGGATCAGGGTATCGTGGAAAGTCTGAAAGGGATCCCTAATATCCTTGGACTCCGTTCCGCATTGATTGGAAGGCTGCATTCTCTCCTTAATATTATTTAGGAAGAGTAATCTAAGATACTCGGGGTTCTCTACAAAGAACTTAATATAGGCTACCCCCATCTCAGTGAGCTGCTTCTTCGGATGATCCGGATGGAGCTGTACAGCCTGCTCCAGTGCATCATTGAAGTCACGCAGAGCTTCGACGGTAATGGCGGCGATCAACTCCTCTTTGTTCTTAAAATGACGGTAGGGTGCCGTCTGGCTGACGTTACAGGCTTTGGCCACCTTACGGAGAGAAAAGCTTTCATATCCCTCCTGATCAAGTAATTGCAGGCCCGTCCTGATCAGTGCTGCTTTCAGATTCCCATGATGATAGCTTTTACTAGGCATAATTCATTCTCCATTCCTATGTCGAAGTAATGCGAAATTCTACTACTATATTATAACATTTGATGTTGACAAAGTAAACATTAAATGTTATATTTAAGTTAACGGTGTAAACATTGTATACAGTGTAAACATATAAGTTTTGAAAGGGGTAGTAAAATGAAAGTTTTCATAATAAGTGATAAGGAGTTTCGGACAGAGGAATTTGAGCAGATCCATTCCTGTGTTCTGGGCTATCTGGCAGAGAGGGGACTGCATACGGAAGAGATTGCGCTTGATAGAGAAGATCTAGCTTTCTGCATGGGCTGCTTCGGGTGCTGGATAAAGACGCCGGGAGAATGTGTGATCAAGGATCTGGCCGCACAGATCAATGAGAAGTATGTCAATTCTGATGTGGTAATATACTTATGTCCGGTAGTATTCGGCCAATGCAGCGCTAATATGAAGAATGCCCTGGATCGTTGGCTTCCGAATGTCCTCCCGTTCTTTGAGAAGAGACCGAACGGAACAACCATTCATCCGACGCGTTATGATAATTACCCGAGACAGATAATGATTGCTTATGCTGGCGGGTTGGAGGAAGAGGATGCAAAACTTTTTACGGATATCAGCATAAAACATCGGAATGCAGTGGATATCGTGATTTATCGCGATTCTGCCACGGAGCTTCAGAAGGAGCTGGAACGTATTCCGCTTAAGAAGGTAGGTGCAATGATATGAAGGAAAAGAAAACGGTCGTATTTGTTAACGGAACGCCTAAGATTAAGCCGGAAGAGAGTGTATCTAATCAGCTCGTAAGGATGGGGAAGGAATATATGGCTTCTCAGGAGTTGGAATTCTATGAGATTCAGGTCAGGAAAAGTGTGTCCAATAGGAATTCCGCGGATTTTGATCTGCTGTTAAACGCGGATGCAATTGTTTTTACATTTCCTCTCTATATCTTCTGTCTGCCGGGTATCCTTATGAGATTCCTTCAGGATTTCCACCTGTATCTGAAGGAGAACGGAGGCTTTATAAACAGGGTGAAGGTATATGCGGTAGTAAACTGCGGCTTTCCGGAAGCCTTTATTAATCAGGAAGCAGTCCGTGTGATCGAATGCTTTAGCAGACAGACCGGAGCGGAGTTTGGTTTCGGAACCATGATCGGAAGCGGCGGGATGCTCCTTGGTACGATGGATGCTCCGTTTATGAAGAAGATGAAGGGAGACCTGATCAGTGCTTTTCAGAGAATAAAGGATGGAATCCTTCTTGACCGGAAGGATTCAGGAGAACCGGTATTGACAGAGGCGAATTTCCCGAGAAAGTTGTATTATTTTATGGGAAACAGAGGTTGGTACTCGAATGCGAAGGCGAACGGACTGAAGAAGAAAGAGCTTTACCGGAAGCCTTATCTTCGTTCGGGACAGTAACGACAGAGTAATGGCTGTATATAGAAAGAGGTTGCTGCTATAAATCAACATGTTCGATGAATAACAATTTGTCGCAATCATGCAGCAACCTCTTAAAATTATCTATTCGAACGCTACATTCATCAGCATATTCTGGTTTAGTTATGCATGACGCTGTTCAACATGGGAAGAGATTTATGAGAATAAAATATCATTGCTGATCGTAGTATAAAAGAGCTTTCGGATTTCTTCGGGGTCATCTGTCTGACCAAGGATCCACATCAGCTTACAGACCACCGCTTCCGTAATCATATCGTAAGCCTCCAGGATACTGACTCTTGTCTTCAGGTCATGTCCTACCTTATAGATTGTCATGTCACTGCCCTCATTTGGTACCTGCGTGGTCATGACGATGATTTTCCCTTTTTCCGTCCACTCTTTGATGACCTCGTAAAAGTGGTACTGCGGCAAAGAGGGAATCCCCCCCACACCATAGCTCTCGATGATAACGGCATCGTTCTTCGCCAGCATATAGGAGAGGAGATCCTCGTCGATTCCGGGAGTTAGCTTGAACAAGCTGACCCTGGGATTAAGTTTATCATAAAAAACAGGGGCCTTCTTCTCTTCACGGATATATTGGATCAGATGTCCGTCCTGTATGACTGCCAGATAAGGATAGTTGATGCTGGAGAAGGCCTGAAAGCTCTTGGAATGGGTCTTTCTACCCCTGGTTCCGAGAATGACCTTGCCATTAAATACGATCTGTACTCCGCTGGCTGCATCGGAGGAGGCATAGAGAAAGCTGTCGAACAGATTGGTTTTTGAGTCGGTGACCTCCATATTAATCGGCCTCTGCGCTCCGGTTACCACAATCGGCTTCGGGGAATTCTGAATCATATATGACAGGGCAGCAGCAGTGTAGGCCATCGTATCGGTTCCGTGGCAGATGACAAAGCCGTCGAAGCAGTCATAGCGCTCTCGGATCGTTTGCACGAGCAGACTCCAGATCTCAGGGGACATATTTGTGCTGTCCATATTACAGACCTGAAGCGTCTCAATCTCGCAGACCCTTGAAATATCAGGCAAATACAACAGGATTTCCTCCAGAGTCAGCTGCGGATGCAGCCCATCAGAGGTTACCTGGGAGGCGATGGTCCCTCCGGTTCCAAGCATAAGAATTCTCTTCATGGTTATACCCTCTTATATTTATTAGTTAAGACTTAAGCATATGATCAAATAGAATCAGCTAACGGTAAGTATCCCATCGCATCTCTGACCCTACTCATGGCTTCTTCCGAAATTAAAAGCTCCAAGAGCTTTAACGCCACATAGGGTCCTGTCTGCGGGCAATAGGAGGTGATGATATTATGATCTGTCACCACCGGCTTATTCACTAGTTCCACACCAAACTCAAGTAGCTGCTTCTGCCTGTAACCATTACGCAGATGATAGGTGGTAGCACGTCGACCCCTTAACACACCGCTTTTTCCTATAGGCAGGGCTCCTACGCAGACAGAAGCGATCGGCTTCCCCTGAGTATGAAACTCGCGTATCATTTCTAGCAATCTTTCATCATAGGCTTCCTCGTAATAGCCGAATTCCTCAAAGCCTCCCGGGATCGCCAGAGCTTCATATTCCTCCGGCTTAATTTCCTCATACAGTTTGTCAACTACAATAGGAACCTGGAAGGTACTGACCACCTGTCTTTGAAAGCCACAGGTATGAACCTCCACAGGATAACCGTAATCATTTCTGGCCCAGCCCATGACATCGATAAAAACACTGAACTCCAGCGTCTCAAATCCCCTTGGAACAAATAATAGAACCTTCATAAGGACAGCCTCCTTAAGCTTGATAGATTTGATTGAAATAACTCACATTCAAAGGAAAATCGCGTTTTCATGATACATACCTTCAGGTGGTCAGATAAGGAACAGCGGAAAATATGAAGCGTCCCCCAAAATAGACCAATAGGCATCCCAGAATAGAGATGATAACACGATAGGGCTTTTCCTTAAGAAACCTTCTGGTCGTCCCGACAATAGTGGATACGAGGAGGTACCAGATAAAATCGGCACAGATATGTCCGACATAGTAGATGATTATTCCGGAAAGCCCATAAGCAGAGTAGGCCTGCAGGAGGAATCCCAGCCCGATCACGGCCCACCATAACAAAAAATATGGATTGGAGGCGCTGATGATAATTCCTGACAGAAACATACTGCCGGACCTGGTATCGGACCCATCCAGGCGGACTTTTACCGAATTCTTAACACTGCCAACAAACATATCGATCCCCATGTAGATCAAAAGACCTCCGCCAAGAATACTGATCAAAAACTGTGCTAGCTCTGATTGGAGTACGGTATCAAAGCCAAGAAAGATCAGAATAATCAGAAATAGCTCCAGAGCTGCATGCCCGGCTGTAATAATCAAGCCTGCAATCGGACCGGAGGTTAGGGATTTTCTGATGGTATAGGTAAGCAGGGATCCGGGCATGATTGCTCCGGAGAAGCCCACCCCAAGGGCGGATAAAAAGGTAAATATCATTTGTATCACTCTTTCGGCATTGTATAATATATACAATATAAAACCAAATCCCAAGAAAATCAACTTATATATCGTATGGGGATAAGCAAATGTAAAAAGATAGTGGTAGAATTTCAGAAGGCTCTGTGCTATGATATATCGAAAGTGTATAGAATAAGAAAAGAAAGTAAGGGAAAATATGTACAAACACAATAATCTGTCTAAAGGCAGTGTAGTAAAGCAGCTGGTACTTTTTGCGATGCCCTTCATCATCTCAAATCTGATACAGACTCTTTATAGTGTGGCAGATATGATAGTGGTTGGCCGATTTAACGGAACAGTGAGCATGTCCGGAGTGAATATCGGAGGACAGGTCACAATGATTATGACTAATTTGGCAGTCGGGCTGACCGCTGGTGCTACCGTTTTGATTGCTCAGTCGGTTGGAGCTGAGAAGACCGGGAAGCTGCAAAAAATTATTGGGACACTTTTTTCCTCCCTTTTTATTGCAGCCATTATTATGACCGTATTGATGCTGGTATTTCATAGCCAGATTTTGCATGCGATCCGTACACCGGAGGAGTCCTATCGGGAAGCGGCTAATTATCTGAATGTAACGGCCTTAGGAACCATATTCATCTTCGGGTACAATGCATTAAGTGCCATCATGCGCGGCATGGGAGACAGCCGGAGTCCGTTGTATTTTATCACGATTGCCTGTCTTACGAATGTTGTCCTGGATATCCTGTTTGTCGGAACCTTCCATATGGGGGCAACCGGAGCCGGTATCGCCACGGTAATATCGCAGGGACTCAGTATGTTTTTATGTATCATTTATTTAATCAGAAGAAAGTTTGTTTTTGATTTTAGATTGAAATCCTTCCGGGTGGATCGTCATCAGCTGAATGCGATTTTAAAGCTTGGCGTTCCGATCTCGATTCAGAATCTGATCAGTAACCTATCCTTCCTTTTTATGACTACCCTGGTCAACGGGTATGGTGTAACAGCGTCAGCAGCGGTTGGTGCGGTGGGTAAATATAATGGTTTTGCAATTCTCCCTGCCATTGCGATGAATGCAGCGATTTCTACCATGTGTGCACAGAACCTTGGAGCCGGAAGAGAGGACCGTGCGAAAAAGACCTGGAAGACCGGATTTTTGATCTCCGCTGCGATTTCCTATACCATCTTTATCTTTACCAGACTATTTCCCGGAGAGATCCTTGGATTGTTTGCTAAGGAGGAGGAAATGATCCGGGTGGGTCTACCCTATCTGGCTGCCTTTAGTATTGATTATCTTTTGGTGCCCTTAGCCTTCAGTATGAACGGTCTGTTTATCGGTGCGGGTCATACTACATACTCCCTGTTCAGCAATATTTTATCCGGTATCATCATCAGAATGCCGATGGCATATCTGTTCAGTGAGGTCTTCGATATGGGCCTGTTTGGAGTCGG
>JAEZHX010000133.1 GCA_023436765.1 Bacillota bacterium | reverse complement strand
CAGCAATCTGCTGATAATTGCCGGACCAAAGGAGGGATGGTCCACATAGGCATCCCCTGTCACGAAGACAAAGTCACATTGTGTCCATCCCCTCTGTACCATATCATTCTTACTAATAGGTAAAAATCCTTTTATCATAAATCCTTCTTTACTATGTTATTTCACGGTTGCTTCTGCTACGATGAGATCCGTTACCATGTTATATAAAATCTCTTCTTTCAGAATATTAGGATCTGCATCTGCCATAAAATCCTGTGTACTTTCATAGCCATATTCCGTAGCTAAGCGTGCAGCCTGCTCATTGTACTCATCCTCGGACAGTTCGATACCCTCTGCCTTGATAATAGCACCATAGATTAATTCTCTCTGAGCCATATTCTCTGCATAACCTGTTGTATCCTTATCAAACTGCTCCTCAGTTACTCCGGAAGCCTCTAAGAAGCCTGCAAAATCCATCCCGTAAGCCATTGCAAAGTTCGTATAGTATACCTTCATATCATTTTTATAGTAATCAAGCAGTGTCTGAGGTAAGGAGCTGATCTTAGAAGCTGCTAAGATACTATCATAGATACTGTTCACAACTTCAGCCTGTCTGCTATTTTCCTTCTCTTTCAGCAGGTTGTCCTTAATTCCGGCTTTGTAAGCATCTATTGTCGCATAATCAGTATTTGATGTAACATATTCCTCTGTTAACTTATACTCCTGGATCTTATTCACCGTAACCTTGAACACAACCGGCTTTCCTGCCAGATCTTCAGAGCCGTAATTCTCCGGGAAGGTTACATTAACGTCCAGCTTGTCACCGGTTTTAGCTCCGATTAAGCCATCCTCGAAGCCGGGAATAAAGGTCGCAGATCCGATCATAAGATCATAGCCTTGCGCGGTGCCCCCTTCGAAAGCAACACCATCCTTCAGACCTTCGTAATCAATGTTAACTGTATCTCCACGCTTAACGGCACGTCCGGTAACCTCTTCAAGGGTTGCACTGTTTGCACTAAGCTCGGATTGGATCGCTAACAGAATGTCCTCCTCTGTAACAGCTACAGGTGCAACTGATACCTCTACGCCCTTATACTGTCCCAAGGTAATATAGTCATCTACGTTATATTCTCCCTTTTCCAGTTCATTAACGAGATATTCCGGTTCTGCTGCCGTTGTGCCATCTTCTGTATTATCAGCGGTGCCTACACCATCCTCGGTATCCTCGGGACTCACTGTCACTGAGGGTGTCGGATTAGCATCCTCCTGCTTGTTATTATCCTTCGTATTGCAGCCTGCAGCCAGTAATATGATGCACATACTCACTGCTAAATATAGTACTCTTTTTTTCATCTAAGTTATTCCTTTCCATATTCCTGCCCGGTTATATAACTCGCTCCGAACTAATTTAAAGTGCTCCTTTGTTTATATCACATTTTTAGCAAAAAGGAAAGCTTTAAAACGTTATTTCACAAATATTTCAGATTTAGTTAAGATTACATATACTGCAATAAAGTAAGTAAAAGCCCCGGTTTTCTGCGATATCAATCGATATCGCAGACTCCGGAGCAGGTTTATCTTAGTGTCCCTATTCACTAAAATTCGGAACCCAAAAAGCATAAATCATCTACTTGAGAAAAGCCATTCTTCTTATAAAAATGATAAGAAGGAAATCCCTTTTCAGTTGCTAGAATAATTGCGTGAATACCTAGTTCTATTAAATGTTCCTTCATTTTATTCATAAAAAACGTGCCAATACCTTTTCCCTGGGAATTATAATCAACATAAAATTGATCTATGTAATATTCTTCCCCTTTTATCCAAGGCTTAAGAAAGCCAATTGAGACAGCAATAATTTTATGATTGGCTTTTAATACATACCCAACAAATTTATTACTATCCATAAAACTAAGAAAGTACCTTTCAACATCCTTCCGAGCACTATTCTCCAGCCATGGTTCCTTGGAAAAAACTTCTTGGTATAAGTCTATACATTCTTGTAGCATAGATGAATCATAAGGAATAACTAATAAAGCTTCTATTTTTCTCACTCCAGTTGCTATTAATCTTTTGAAAATATGTTCTTAGCCATTAAGGTGATCTCACATCAACTTATAGTTAAGCTACAAACCCTATTCGTTTATCTCAGATCTTCTCGAACCGGTCCACGTCTGTAACAAATATGGTGGCACCGCCTACATTTACAACCATATTCATTGCTGCGTACTCGCCTGGTCCGATGGGGTTGGATATGATCTGTTTTCTCGGACCGCAGGTATTTTTTACGATCGTAATAGCCTCATCAACCTTCTCAGCATCTGTTCCGATCATTAAGGTCGTATTACCTTCCCTTAAAAAACCTCCGGTAGAAGCCAGCTTGGTCACATAGAAGCCGTGCTTATTCAAGGCTTGGGTTACATCACCGCTATCTATATTGCGTACTATGACATAAATAAGTTTCATGGAATCACAACCTTTCTGATTATTCCTATGGAGATATTAGTCTTACAGCTTAATTATATAATAAAAAAGCCTGAAAGTAAACGGGACTTCAGAAATCGGTTTTAAAATGACCGCATGGACTGTCGTATTTCGTAACTATCGGCCGTATAGATAAGAAAAGAAGAGCCGCCGATTCCGTAATTGACATGGAAGTCGGTGGCTCTTCATTATCTCATGACAGGATTAAGGTACTTAGCTATGGCTTATTTACAGCTTCTCCACACCCAGAGTAACCTTCTCACCGTTCAGATCCCATTCCTTGGTGAAGCCCTGTGCCCCGTCAAGCTGGAGCAGGTCGGCCATTACCTCGGACTTAATCCCCTCGATATTACGCTCCATGACGGCCTTCACCTTGTCATTACCCTCCATGGACACACGGATATGGTCCATCACCTCGAAGCCTGCATCCTTACGCATGGTCTGTATCTTACTGATGATTTCGCGGACAAAGCCTTCTTCAATCAGTTCCTCGGTCAGGTTGGTATCCAGTACTACGGTTATGCCATAATTGGAATCGGAAACAAAGCCTTCTGTCTGTGCTGCTTCAATCAACAGATCCTCCTGATCAAGAGTAACCTCGGATCCCTCCAGATTGATCTTTAATTTACCGGTTGCATTGATCTCATCCATTGCCAAATTCCCGTTCAGCTCGGATAAGATGGTACGGATCACACCAAGCTGTTTACCGAATTTCGGTCCCAGGGTCTTCAGCTGGGGCTTGAAGTTGTAAGAAGTAAAGGCCCTTACATCGTCGGTGAACAGAACCTCTTTGACATTCAGCTCCTCTGCAATGATATCCTTATAGAAGTTGGAGAGCTTCGCATCAGCCTTCACATACATCCTGCCGATTGGCTGGCGATTTTTTATATTTGCTGCATTTCTGCAGGCACGGCCTAGAACGACAACCTCCAGGACCTCTTCCATATTCTCTTCCAGCTCCTTATTGATATACTCGTCTTTATAGGAAGGAAAATCGCAAAGGTGGATACTCTTTGGCGCCTTCGGATCGATATTGATCACAAGGTTCTGATAGATCTCCTCGGTCATAAACGGAATGAAGGGTGCAGCCGTCTTACAGACCTCAACCAACGCGGTATAGAGTGTCATATAAGCATTGATCTTATCCTGGGGCATTCCATTTGCCCAGAAGCGCTCCCTGCTTCTTCTGACATACCAGTTGGAGAGTTCATCCACAAAATCCGCCAGCATTCTTGCACCCTCTGTAATCCTGTAGTTATCCAGGTGCTCATCCACAGATTTGATCAGGGTGTTTAGCTTGGAAAGCAGCCATTGATCCATGACCGGAAGCTTATCGTATTCCAGCTTATATTTAGTCGCATCGAACTGGTCGATGTTCGCATACAGTACGAAGAAGGCATAGGTATTCCAGAGAGTACCCATGAACTTTCTCTGCCCTTCGGTTACCGCACCATGATGGAAGCGGTTCGGCAGCCATAATGCGGAGTTGATATAGAAGTACCAGCGGATCGCATCGGCTCCATGCTGCTCCAGTGCATCGAAGGGATCCACGGCATTTCCCTTGGATTTGGACATCTTCTGGCCGTTCTCATCCTGTACATGGCCAAGTACGATACAGTTCTTAAACGGTGACTTGCCAAAGATCAGTGTGGAGATTGCCAGCAGGGAATAGAACCAGCCTCTGGTCTGATCCACCGCCTCACTGATAAAGTCAGCCGGGAAATTATCCTCGAAGATTTCCTTGTTCTCAAATGGATAGTGCCATTGTGCAAACGGCATTGAACCAGAATCATACCAGCAGTCGATTACCGGCTTCACACGGGTCATCGATTTGCCGCATTCAGGACACTTGATGGTTACCTCATCTATGAATGGACGGTGCAGCTCGATATTCTCCGGGCAATTATCGGACATGGCTTTCAGCTCTTCAATGCTTCCGATACAATGACGGTGGCCGTCCTCACATTCCCAGATCGGAAGCGGTGTTCCCCAGTAACGGTCACGGGACAGACCCCAATCCTGAACATTCTTCAGCCAGTCGCCAAAGCGTCCCTGTCCGATGCTTTCCGGCATCCAGTTAATCGTATTATTATTTGCAATCAGTTCATCCCTCACGGCGGTCATCTTAATGAACCAGGATTCTCTCGCATAGTAGATCAGCGGAGTATCGCAACGCCAGCAGAACGGGTAGCTGTGCTCGAACTTCAGAATCTTAAACAATAACCCCTTTGCTGCGAGCGCTTTCATAATGGGCTCATCGGCATCTTTGCAGAACATTCCTGCAAAATCCGTCGCTTCCGGCTTAAATTCTCCCTTGCCGTCAATTAATTGAACAAAGGGCAAGTCATATACCTTACCGACTCTGTTATCATCCTCACCGAAGGCAGGCGCGATGTGAACCACACCGGTACCATCCGACAGAGTAACATAATGATCGCAGGTCACATAGAAGGCTTTCTTATCCGGTTTCGCATAATCAAATAACGGTTCATATTCAATATACTCAAGGTCCTTACCCCTATAGGTCTCAACCACCTCATAAGATCCCTCAAGAATATTCAATAAGGCCTCTGCTAGGATGTAGTACTCTGTTCCGGCAGCCAGAGGTGCTTCATGCTCCCCATCGTTACCGTGCTTGTGTCCATGATCATGTCCGCAGGAGCAGTCGTCCTTCTTTAGGACATTTCCCTTCGCATCCACCGATACCTTAACCTTCACGTAGGTTTCCTCCGGATTCACGCAGAGGCCAACATTAGAGGGTAGGGTCCAGGGGGTTGTGGTCCAGGCCAGGATATATTCATCCTTCGTTCCCTTCAGGCGAAATTTTGCTATAACGGACTTCTCCTTCACATCCTTATAGCCCTGAGCTACTTCATGGCTGGAGAGAGGGGTTCCGCATCTCGGGCAGTAGGGTACAATTTTAAAGCCCTTATATAACAATCCCTTATCCCAGATCTGCTTTAATGACCACCATTCCGATTCGATATATTCATTATGATAGGTAACATAGGGATTCTCCATATCAGCCCAGAAACCAACGGTCCCGGAGAAGTCCTCCCACATGCCCTTATACTTCCAAACACTTTCCTTACACTCCTGAAGAAAAGGCTCCAGACCATATGCCTCAATCTGGTCCTTACCGTTGATGCCAAGCTTCTTCTCAACCTCCAGCTCCACCGGAAGTCCATGGGTATCCCAGCCGGCTTTACGAAGCACCTTATTGCCCTTCATTGTACGGTATCTGGGAATCATGTCCTTGATAACCCTTGTTAACACATGGCCGATGTGCGGCTTGCCGTTAGCGGTCGGAGGACCGTCATAGAAGGTGAAGGTGTCCCCATCCTTTCTCTCCTCAATGCTGGCTTCAAAAATCTTATGATCCTTCCAAAACTGCTCTGTTTTTTTCTCTCTTTCGACAAAGTTCAAGTCCGTAGATACCTTATCGTACATGCCATTCTCCTCCTTATATAAGCTTTACTGCTATTAAATACATTTTTGGCCAAGACATACTGTTAGGTTTCACCATATCCGGTGTTTATATTTTATAAGCTTTCATAAAATTCGATTCAATTTTCAAATAAAAAAGCTCTCATCCGAAAAAGGATGAGAGCATATGCTTTCATTGTACCACCTGTTTCACGTACTCTGCAGTATTCTGCATTCATACATTATCTGAATAACGGTAGATACCGGCTCAATCTACTTGGCAGGGAAAGTGCCTTTGGATCTTGCAGCTAGGGAGTGATTTTCGATCATCAGCTACTCATACCGGACTTACACTATCTCCGGCTCGCTGGAAATTTTACTGAATGCCTACTCTCTCCGTCAACGCATTTATCAATTTTTGTTTATAATAGTATATAAATCTTACATTGTCAATACTTTTCTTATAATTCCCATATCGAACCCCATTCAATTGCTCCGATCAGCCTTCCATGGTATGATTAACCCGGGTAGAAATGTTCCGATTTACTGAGTCACCATATGACGATGCTTTGATGCGATGCAGACAAATGCAAGGAGATCTTCAGAAAAGCCTTCTGCGGTTGACCACAGACAGGATAAGTGCGCCCATACATAGGGAGTGTGGGCAGATACCGGAAAACGATTAGCCGATTTTCGAGTGGGTTTCTGCATGCTAGTTCGTTTCGCGAGCGACCGACGCAACTATCAGGAAGGAGCGAAACGTAATAAACGCATGCAGAAACTCCCGAAATTCGAGCTTGTTTTACGGTACTGCCTACATCTTCCTATAAAAATGGGCAAGCTTATCCGTTCGGAGGTTCAACTCTGTGATACTACAAGCTTGACTATTTTAAGATTTAGGTATATGTTGTGATATGATGATAAAACTAAATCAGAGTATTGTAAATTTGTAACAATGACATGTATAAGGAGAATCCTATGGGTAATCAAAATCTGACCTTATTAACTGACTTTTATGAACTAACCATGATGCAGGGTTATTTTAATAATAAAAATAATGATATCGTAGTATTTGATGCTTTTTACCGCGAGAATCCCAGCGGAGGCGGATACGCTATCTGTGCCGGTCTGGAACAGCTGATGGACTATATCAAAAATCTTCGTTTCTCAGCTGATGATATTGAATATTTGAGGAGCCTGAAGGTCTTCGAGGAGGATTTCTTGTCTTATCTGAAGGATTTCCGCTTTACCGGAGATATCTATGCTGTTCCGGAGGGAACTGTAGTATTTCCGATGGAACCGATCGTGAAGGTTATTGCTCCGATCATGGAGGCCCAGCTGCTGGAAACAGCACTGTTAAACATCATTAACCATCAGAGCCTGATTGCAACTAAGGCTTCCCGCGTGGTGTATGCTGCAATGGGAGAGCCGGTCATGGAGTTCGGCCTTCGCAGAGCGCAGGGTCCGGATGCCGGAACTCTTGGGGCGAGAGCTGCCGTCATCGGCGGCTGTATCGGCACCAGCAATGTGTTATCAGCGAAGCTTTATGATATACCGGCCTTAGGTACCCATGCTCACAGCTGGATTATGAGCTTTGAAAACGAGCTTACCGCCTTCCGAAAATATGCCGAACTATATCCTCAGAACACCACTCTTCTGGTGGATACCTTTGATACCCTCCGTTCCGGAGTTCCGAATGCGATTAAGGTCTTCCAGGAGCTAAGAGAAAAGGGGAGGATGCCAATGAAATACGGTATCCGTCTGGATAGCGGGGATCTCGCTTACCTCTCCAAGAAAGCCAGAAAAATGCTGGATGCAGCCGGTCTACCCGATGCCACCATAACGGCTTCCAGCGATTTGGACGAATATATTATAGATTCCCTCAAGACCCAGGGAGCTAGAATTGATTCCTGGGGTGTCGGTACAAAGCTGATCACGTCCAGGGATTGTCCTTCCTTCGGAGGTGTATATAAACTGGCCGCCATTAAGAAGGGGGAGAAATTCATCCCCAAAATCAAGCTCTCTGAGAATCCCTGGAAAATCACCAATCCCGGCAACAAGAAGATTTACCGCATCTATGAAAGGGAAAGCGGAAAGATCAAGGCAGATCTGATTACTCTCGCGAATGAAACCTTTACCGAGGACATGCCCCTGCTACTCTTCGATCCCCTAGCCACCTGGAAGAAGACTTATCTTGAGCCGGGTTCCTTTACCCTGCGTGAGCTTCTGGTCCCTGTGTTTCTACAGGGGGAATGTGTCTACACTTCTCCATCCGTGATGGAGATCAGATCCTATTGTACATTGGAGCAGGATACCCTCTGGGATGAAGCAAGACGCCTTGTTAATCCCCATATCGTTTATGTAGATCTGTCCAACAAGCTGTATCAGTTGAAGACCCAGCTTCTCGACAGCTATAATGAAGAAGGCCAGAGCTGACAAATATTTCATACAGATTTTATGACAATCTGCTGTTTTTTTGCCTCCCATATGTTATACTGTATTTAGTCTAAAGAAAAGGAGGGATTCTGTTTGAATAAGAGTAAGATTGTGATCGCCTCGGCAACAGCTGTCATGCTGTCCCTGTCAGGCATCCTAGCTTATAATGTGATAACAGACCACCAACATAAAATAAATGATCCCGGTACCGCTTCTGCCATGACTGTACCGACCGATGATATCCTTCATAATAATCAGGAAGAAGAGAATTCCGGTAATTATACATATATTCCTCCCGTCTTTGAATATGATGATAATAAAAGCAATGAGGATGTATCTGATATGGATGAAAATATTCCCACCACAACACCCTGGACTCCTGCTACCGAAATGGATCTGGAGCCTTCCAGCCTTACTGTCTTCGTTAACAAGGAATATGCACTTCCTGAGGATTATGTACCTGAAAACCTGGTGATTCCAAATGTTTTATTTGACCTCGCCGGATATGATGAGAGAAAGCTGCTCCGAAAGGACGCAGCAGCCGCATTGGAGCAGCTGTTCGCTGCTGCCCAGGCAGATGGATATACCCTGTACGGAGTATCCGGATATCGTTCCTATACCAGACAAACCAGTATTTTTAAGAATAATATTGTAAAAAAGGGAAAAAAGCATACCCTGAAATATTCTGCTGTCCCCGGGACCAGCGAGCACCAGACCGGACTTGCTATCGATGTATCTACCAAGCAGATGAAATTTCGGCTGGTTACCACCTTTGCTAATAGTCCGGAGGGCAAATGGCTTGCAGAGAACGCCCATTTCTTCGGCTACATCATTCGGTACCCCAAGAACCGGACCGATGTGACCGGCTATGCTTATGAACCCTGGCATATCCGTTATGTTGGCAAGGACTTGGCAAACTATCTCTACACGAATAATATGACCCTGGAGGATTATTATCATTATACTCCCAGCAAGGACTTTGATTTTGAGAAAAAATACGCTGAGTTGATTAATTATGTGCCCCCTGTAACACCTACGCCTACTCCCGAGATGACCCCGACGCCCGTACCCGGAGATCTGGATGGGGATGGCTTTGTGGATGATCTGGATGGAGATGGCATTGCAGATTGTACGGATGAGCTTCCGGAGGACCTGGACGGCGGCGACGAGAATAATGAAGGTTCTGTGGAGGATGAAACAGAGACAGGTGAGAACACGGATACAGATGAAAATACGGAGGTCCCTGGAAAAGATGCTTCCGAAGATACTGATCCTGAAAGTTCTCTGCCCGTAACCACCCCCGGAGCCATCAGCCCCTCGGATGATGCTGACACAACAGGTGAAGATCCAATCATTGATACAGAGGATACTTCCCTCGAAGCTACCGACTCAGAAATTTCTTTCTCATAGGAGCTTGTTGAATAAAACCGCACTTCGTAACAAAAAAGAGATTTTTATGGATTATTATGCTATACTATAATCCTAAAGTCTCTTTTTGACATTTTCATTTATCCCATCATGCTTTGGAGGTATTTATGCGCCTGTTTATTGCTCTACTGTTTCTGCTTGTATTCTTTATCATCAGTATTCCTCTCTTCCTGATTGAATACATCATCGGAAGATTCAATCATCGTGCTATGGTGGCCAGCTCGCAATGGATCGTAGTACGAGCCTTCCATGTGATTCTGTTTATCTCCGGAGTGAAACGTACTGTTCTTGGGTTAGAAAACATACCGAAGAACGAACCGGTACTGTATATTGCTAACCACAGAAGCTATTTTGATGTTCCGATCGCCTATGTTTCCCTTCCCACCCTGACAGGCTTTATGGCAAAGAAGGAGATAGCCAAAATCCCCTTTCTTAGAACCTGGATGCGGTTGTTACAGTGCCTGTTCTTAGACCGGGAGGATATTAAGCAGGGACTAAAAACAGTCCTTAAGGGAATAGAACAAATCAAATCAGGTTATTCTGTATTTATATCACCGGAGGGAACGAGGAATCACGGAACAGAGATGCTTCCCTTTAAAGAAGGCAGCTTTAAGATCGCAGAGAAGACAGGCTGTGCCATTATTCCTGTTGCATTATCCAATACAGATGATATCTTTGAAAACCATTTTCCTAAGATCAAACCAACTCATATCGTAATGGAGTTTGGTAAACCGATCTATCCTGACAGCCTCGAGAAGGAACAGCGCAAGTTTCTTGGAAGCTATGTTCAGGAGATCATTCGGGATATGCTGGCGAAGAATGCTTCTCTTTGATAAGCTTGTCGAATTTTTCAGTGTTAATTTTATATTTACCTATTTATTTTTCTAAGAAAAGATGATACAATAAACGTTGCCCTAAACAGGGTAGGATCTGAATACGTACAAATTAGGAGGTACATAATTCATGGGAACCGTTTTAACCGTATTAATTATAGTTGCAGTTGTGGTACTAGCTGTATTTATCACTCTGTATTTTTTGGGAAGAAAGCTCCAGAAGAAGCAGGAAGCCTCCGAAGCACAGATGAAGGCTGCTGCTCAGACCTTCTCCATTCTGGTGATTGATAAGAAGAAGATGAAGATGAAGGAAGCCAATCTTCCAAAAATGGTCCTGGATCAGACACCAAAGTATATGCGTGCCTCCAAAGTGCCGATTGTAAAAGCCAAGATAGGACCGAAGGTGATGTCCCTTATCTGTGACGCTAAGATTTTTGATCTGATTCCTGTGAAGAAGGAAGTTAAGGCAGTGATCAGCGGCATATATATCATGGATGTCAAAGGCTTAAGAAGCGGTCTTGAGGTTAAGCCGGAGAAGAAGGGCTTATTGAAAAGACTAAGACGTAAGTAAACCAACACATAAAAACATATTCCTCTTACCTTCATGGCATAATTGTTGTATGGTAAGAGGTTTTTTTATATAACGGATTCGGGAGATCGTATGCGTGCTTTCGAATTATCCCCAGCTTAAGGAAGGGAACTACTTATGTATAAGAAGAATCTATTGATCTTTGCCATAGCAAGCCTTCTTTCCTTGATCCTGCTGTCAGGTATTATCCTCTACTCCTTCCGCCTCCAGGAGGAGAAGAACAGGATGGAGAGTGGAAAGGCGGATACCTCGATGATTGATACCGATTTAGCGCAAACCGAGGAACAAGCCGGGAATCCAGATATAAATCACCTGGCCTCTGCAACTGATACCGGAGCAATCAACCCGGGAGGAGACTCTGCCGTAAATGACAGGATAACACCTTCTCCCTCTCCCACTATTACACCAATCCCTTCGGCGAGGCAGCCCATTGTACTGGCCTTTGCAGGGGACATCAATCTGGATGAGGACTCCAAACCCGTGTCCCGTTACGACAGCGAAGGACAAGGGATTCTCGGCTGTATTTCTCCCGAGCTGGTAGAGGAGATGACAACTGCAGATATTATGATGTTGAATAACGAGTTTGCTTACAGCCTCCGAGGTAAGGAAGCACAGAATAAATCCTATACCTTCCGGGCTGCTCCCGACCGGGTTAATATATTAAAGGAAATGGGTGTGGACATCGTTTCCCTGGCGAATAATCATGCCTTGGATTTTGGTATGGATGCACTCCTGGATACCTTTACCACACTGGAAGCTGCCTCTATTGATTATGTTGGTGCCGGAGATACCCTAGGCAGAGCGAAAGCTCCTGTTTACTATACCATAGGTGATACGAAGTTGGCTTATGTGGCAGCTTCCCGTGTTGTCTTTGACATGAGCTGGTATGCTTCTGATCATACTCCGGGAATGATCGGAACCTATGACCCCACCCTTCTGCTGGAGACAATCCGGGAGGCCTCAGAACAAAGCGATTTTGTTGTGGTCTATGTCCATTGGGGTGTGGAACTTACGAATGATCCGGTCGATTACCAGAAGACCCTTGCAAGACAATACATCGATGCCGGAGCAGATGCAGTCATCGGGTGCCATCCCCATGTTCTTCAGGGCTTGGAATTCTATAAGGGAAAGCCAATCGCCTATAGCCTCGGCAATTACTGGTTCAATAATACCACCAGAGAAGCAGGTCTTCTGAAGCTACTCCTACCTCCCGAGGGAGGACTCAGGGTTCAGCTGTTACCCACCTTGGGGGAAAACACTTATACCTCCCTGATTACGGAAGAGGATAAGCGGACCGCTTATTTTAACTTCATGGAGGAGATCTCCTTCGGAGTGTCAATTGACAAAGAGGGATATGTAACAGATAAAACCAACTCTGTGACTGAATAAGTTGCTATGACCTTCAAGTGTAATTATCAAAATGAAAAAAGACCTCCTAAAAGTTAGTTTTAGGTCTAACTTTTAGGGGTCACATCAAAGTCCCTGCTTTCTATACTAACCGCCTTCTTGTCATAATGGCAAGACATCGGAGGGTTTCTGTAACCATTCCCTTTTACGGATATTCTGCTAGATGGATCTCACATGAATCTTTACCTGATTTTCCGATATCTTAACTCCTTGATCCGATAAGCTATATCTTAGTATTACCCTGATTTCATCCTCCTCTTCTGTCATGAGAATTACAGACCCGGTAATCCGGAAATTCAAGCTACCGTATGGTGTCTGGTATACTGCGTGGGTTTCCCCTGCAGGATCAAAAATCATTTCCGTACTAATCCCCGGGCCTTCCTTCTTCATAACGATCTGCTGCGCGGAGAGCTTCAGGGTATTCTTAACCCTGCCACCTCCATCTTCTGCTGCTTCTTCATAGCGAATATAATGCTTCCCGTTCTGATATTGGTAGATTCCCTCAGACCATGATGCCAATGTTTCCTTCATTTCTCCGTCCTGTATTCCCTCAAGTGTTACTCTGACTTCCTTCTTCATCATAATCTCCTTTATCCGGTTCCCCTTAGTGAACAAGCTCTGACACTGCTGAAGCTTTACAAGCTTATCACGGTGTCTCCGAGCTTATACTATTCTATCGTTTTCCCTCTTCGGGTTCAAGATGTAAACCCTATTTCATTCTCTCCTTACTGGTGACGTTGTATAGGATACCCAATTAGTGGCAAGAATTTAAAAGTCATCACCGCAGGGTACATAGTAATCAGACCAAAACTTAATAAGAACAGGCTGGCATAGGGCGCAGTAACGTGCTTTCGTATTTATTGTGCATAAATGATCTGCCGGCCAGTATAAGGAGGATATATGTTTAAAAAATTATTAATTCTGAATAAGACTTCCCCCCATAAAACCGGTGTCATTAAGATGGATTATAAGCTATTGCTAATCATCTTATTCTTTTCGTGGGCAGGTATCTGCATCATTCGTGCGCAGGCAGCGAGCAATCATAGGCTTCAGGAAGGCATTGCCAATGAAATCATTCGCTTCCATGTTATTGCCAACAGCGACAGCCCGGAGGATCAGCAGCTGAAGCTTAAAGTAAAGGATGAATTGGTGAAGGAATTATCTCCGAAGCTAAAAAACGTAACAGATATTAAGAATGGACGTGCCGTACTTCAATCAGAGCTTTCGTCCATCTGCACCGCTGCAGAGAGAATTATTACGGAACAGGGTTATGATTATCCGGTCCGTGTCAGTTTGGAGCCCGCTTATTTTCCTATGAAGCAGTATGGTGATTACACCTTTCCTCCGGGTTATTACGAAGCCCTGCGGGTGCAGATCGGGGAAGCCTCCGGGAAGAATTGGTGGTGCGTCATGTTCCCCCCGTTATGCTTTGTGGATGAGACCTACAGTATTGTGGATCCTGAGGCCGAAGAGCAGCTGAAATGCCTGTTGACCGAGGAAGAATATGAGATACTGAAAACCAAGCCGGTCACGGTAAAATATAAGTTTAAGCTTTGGGACTCCATCAAAAAGCTGTTTGCCAATTGATTGTAACCCATATGATTCTGTGGTAGAATACGGATATCAACTGAATAGGAGACTCTTATGAATTCTATAGATACGAAGGCTTATGCTAAAATAAATCTGGGTCTGGATGTGCTACGGAAACGGGAAGACGGATACCATGAGGTCAGTATGATTATGCAATCCGTTGACCTTTATGACACCTTGACCCTCAGTAAATATGCTGGTGGTGAAATCAAACTCCAGACTAATCTTCCCTGGCTGCCCCATGACCGCAGAAATATCGTTTATAAGGCTGTGGAGCTGTTCCGGGAGACGTTACATATCAGAGCTGGTATTCACATCACTTTGAATAAGCAAATCCCCGTGGCAGCCGGAATGGCAGGAGGAAGCAGTGATGCCGCTGCTACTTTAATTGGTTTAAACAAATTATTCGAGACCGGCCTAAACGATCATGATCTAAAAAAGCTGGGTGTCAAATTAGGCGCCGATGTTCCCTATTGCATCCAACTCGGCACTGTGCTGTCTGAAGGGATCGGCGAGATTCTGACATCCCTGAAGCCCATACCGGAATGCCATATCCTGCTGGTGAAACCGGACCTCAGCGTATCCACGAAATATGT
>JAEZHX010000078.1 GCA_023436765.1 Bacillota bacterium | reverse complement strand
AAAAAACGAAGGTAACACTCAATAAAACAAGTGCCTCAATAGAACGAGGTGAGGCTCTTACCCTAACTGCCGCGACTTCGAACAAATCACTTGTTACCTGGAAAAGCAGCAAAAAAAGTATCGCTACCATCGACGAATTCGGTACCATAACAGCCATAAAGCCCGGAGAAACCATTATAACCGCTTCCTCTGACGGCAGCTCTGCCACCTGCAAGCTCACCGTAAGAAAGCCGGTGATCAAGCTTAATAAGACCGGTATACGGTTATTCCGGAGTGATCGCTTTCAGTTGACCGCAACTGTATCCTCCGGTGTCCGACCTGAGTGGAAGACGAATAAGAAAAGTGTTGCCATAGTGGATGACAATGGCATCGTGACAGCGATCAAGCATGGCACTGCGACGATTACTGCCACAGTGGACGGAGTAGAAAAATGCTGTGAGGTGACAGTAGCGCAGCCCACAATTACCTTAAGCAAGACAGTGCTTACCTTAAAAAAAGGTACTACAGCGGGGCTGTCTGCTACTGTATCTTCCGGAAATCTTCCAATCTGGTCCACCAGCAATGTCAATGTTGTTACTGTAAGCGAGAACGGAGCAGTAACCGCAGTTAACAAAGGCCGGGCTTATATCTATGCCACAGAGGATGGGATCAAAGTCCGTTGTACCGTTAATGTAACCGAATAACTTATCCGAGGAATAACCGGCAGACTTATGAAGGCTGAGAGAAGCAGCAAACCCCAGTTGTTTCCTACTAGTTCCAACATCGGGAGATAAGAGAAGAGGATACCAATCGACCGGGATCCTCTTCTCTTATCGCTATGTCTTCGAAAATTGTGAATGGCAATTAATAAAATTCTTGCGGCTGCCAGCTAATCAGTTTGATCAATATGAAGTAAGGTGCTTAATAAAACATTCGCACCCTTTAGGCACCCCTCTACCGTTGTATACTCCAACTCGCAATGGCTGTGTCCATTTACGCTAGGTACAAAAATCATTGTGGCGGGAAGCAGATCAATCATAAATTGAGCATCATGGCCCGGTCCGCTGTACATTCTCTTATTCGGATAGCCCAGTTCTTTTGCACTCATCTCCACAAAATCTACCAGCTCCGGCGTGAAGGTGACCGTTTTCCTTGACCAGGCTTCTTTATAACTGACTTTACACTTCTCGACCATTGAAGGTATCCTGTGGATAATCTCCAGAACCTGCTTGATCACCTCCGGATTCTGATGTCTTGCATCCAAGGTAAATCTTACTTCATCCGGTATGATTGTATGAATATTCGGATGGGCAGAGATTTTACCCGTTGTATATACCAGCCTATTGTCCAATAGGTCCAGCTCGTCATGAAGATACTGAAGGATCTTTACAGCCGCATAGAGGGCATCCTTCCGATATTTCATCGGTGTCGTTCCTGCATGGTCAGCCTGGCCGATCAGGGTGAATTCATAATTAATCATCCCGCATACCCCTTCAACCACGCCAATGTCATAACCCTCCGACTCCAGTACGGGTCCCTGCTCCACATGCAGCTCTACCAATGCCTTATATTTATCCGGGCTCATCCGGTTAGCTTCCTCACCCATATATCCGCTCTGCTCCAGAGCTTCACCAAATGTATATCCCTGTATATCCTTAGCAACGGAAGCCAGCATCTCCTCTTTCTTAAATTTACCGCAGATGACACCGCTGGACATCATCGCCGGCTCAAATCTCGCTCCCTCCTCATTCGTCCAAACGACCACCGTGATCGGGTGTTTATGCGGAAGGTTCTCCATCACAATCGTTTCAACTGCTTCCATCGCAGTCAGGACTCCCAGTACACCATCATAATTGCCACCCTGCTTCACGGAATCCAGATGGGACCCGGTTATGATTGCCGGGAGCCTCTCAGAACCGGGGACTGTCGCATACATATTGGCCATGTCATCCGTGACAATAATAGCTCCGAGCGCTTCCATCCTCTTCTTGAATTCTGCTCTTGCCTCCAGCGCCTCCTTAGATAAGGATAACCGGGTAATGCCTCCTCTTCCGGTATCGCCAAATTTGCTGAAGGTCTTTATTTTTTCTTCCATTCTTTCCATACTGCATGAAACCACCTTTATTACCTCCTTCTAAACTGGCTATGCTGTCAGCGCACTTACTTTCATTATTCTGGTGCCAATTTTAATTGCATCAGCCGGACAGACTGTCAGACATAGATGACAGCCGACACAATTGTTGGGATTTAAGATTGGCTTCCCTGTCTTCTCCTCCTGACTGATCGCCTGATGTCCGCCGTCATAACAGGATATAAAGCAGCGTCCGCAGCCCAGGCAGGCCGCCCTGTTAAACCTCGGATAGCAGATGCTGTCCCGGTCGAGCTTCTCGGCAGGAACCACCTGAGGCAACGCCTTCCCTATGATTTCCCGTATGCTTTGATAACCATTGGTGCTTAAATATAAGCGCATCCCATCGATCATATCTTCAATCACGCGATAGCCATATTGCATGACTGAGGTTGTCACCTGGATGTTCTCACAGCCTAAGGCCATGAACTCTGCTGCATCCCTCCAGGTCTCAATTCCTCCCATTCCACTGATCGGGATTTCAGCCAGCTTCCCATGGCTCTTCAGGGACTGAATAAAATGCAATGCAATCGGTTTTACCGCTTTCCCGGAGTAGCCTCCGACACTTGTTCTGCCTTCCACATCCGGTCCGGAGGAGAAGGTATCCAGGTTGATGTTCATGATACTTTTTATCGTATTGATGGCGGCAACACCGGTTGCCCCTGCTTCTATGGCAGCGATAGCCGGAATCGTCATGTTTCCAATATTGGGGGTCATCTTAGCCAGAATCGGAAGGTGGGTGCCTTTCCGGACTGCCCTCGTAAAGGCTGCTACCAGCTCAGGATTCTCTCCTACATCAGAACCCAGCCCATTAGCGGCCATATGGGGACACGAGAAATTACATTCCAGGATATCGGCTCCTGCCTCTGTCATAAGCTTCGACAGCATGGTCCATTCCTCCTCCGTCTGTCCCATGATGGAGGCGATAATCACTTTGTCGGGAAACTCCTTTTTCAGCTGCCGGAGAAATCTAAGATTCTCCTCCAGGGAGTGATCCGATATCTGCTCAATATTCTTGAAACCAACAAAGGGCACTGCTTCCTTGCGAAGGGCATCGAACCTTGGGGAGACCTCCTTCGGAACAAAGGTTCCGATTGTCTTGAAGGCAACACCGGCCCAGCCCATTCGGAAGGCCTTCGCCACCATTTCATAATTACTGCCTACTACGGAGGAGGACAAAAAGAAAGGATTCTCACACCTGACTCCACAGAATTCTATTGATAGATCCACCTCTTGGAATTCCGGCCTATCCGTTTCGGATACCAGCCCAAGGATTTCATCCACCGGAACCTCACGACCCATCCTCCCCTTCAGGCATACCCTCCGGCATTCCTTCGTACTGCATGCCTTACAGGGCAGCTCCTCGGGTAGCTTATTCACCGCACCCAGGGGATTCTCAAAACGGAGAGAGCGTATAACTTCATCCACTCTTACTCCATAAGGACAGGCTTTCGTACAGGGTGCCTCATGACACAGCAGGCACCCACCTGCTTCTTCTGTAAGTATCAGTTCTTTATACGCCTGATTTACCATAGTCATCTCTCCTTCTTTTAGTTCATGACATTGTACTAGGCCTGCGCCTGATATATTTACCGTAACCGGGTTCTCCCACGAAGTTTCCGTTATCAAAGACAAGCTTTCCTCTGACGTAGGTCTGTACCGGATATCCATGCATGGTTTTCCCCTCCCAGATGGTATGGTCATAATCCGAATGCATATTGCTTACGGATACGGTAACCTCCTTCTTAGGATCATAGATTACGATGTCCGCATCCTTCCCTACGGTCAGTGAACCCTTATCTGTACAGCCGAATAATTTCGCAGGCTTGGTCGCGCATAGCTCCACCGCCCGATTGAAGGTGATACGCCCTTCATTGGCAGCTGACAGCATATAGGGATACAGATTTTCCACTCCGGCACAGCCGTTCGGGATTTTGGTGAAATCGTCCTTGCCCCAGTCCTTCTCATAGCTCTGAAATGGGCAGTGATCCGTTGCCACAGTATCGATCCATCCCTTTTGGATTGCCTGCCATAGGGCATCCTGACTTTCCTTTCCCTTCATCGGCGGAGAACATACGAAATTCCTTCCGTCTTCCCTCTTGTATACCTCACAGGTAAATTCCAGATATTGCGGGCAGGTCTCGATATATACCGGGTATCCCTCCT
>JAEZHX010000069.1 GCA_023436765.1 Bacillota bacterium | reverse complement strand
TCGGGATCTTCATTTTCCATGCTGGTTAGTAAGGCATTGGCGGTATCCAAGGAAGTGAAACAGGTAACTCCGGTTTCAATGGAGACGCGGCGGATCATGAAGCCATCCCTGGTTTTCTCCCTGCCCTGGGTCGGAGTATTGATGACCAGGTCAATCTTATGTTCCAGGATAAGATCCATGATATTTGGGCTTTCCTCGTCAATCTTACCGGTCACTATGGCAGGAACACCGCCTTTTTGTAATACTTCGGCAGTTCCGTCGGTGGCATAGATCTCATAGCCCAGGGCGGCAAAGCGTCTTCCTGTCTCCACTGCCTCCTCCTTATCGGAGTCCTTCAAGGTCATAATCATTTTCTTATGCTTTGGCAGATTTATGCCCGCACCCAGGAAGGCCTTATACAGTGCCTCATGGAAGGTCTTCGCAATTCCTAAGCATTCTCCGGTGGACTTCATTTCAGGCCCAAGGCTGATCTCAGCTCCGCGAAGCTTCTCGAAGGAGAACACAGGCATCTTAATGGCGATATATTCGGATTCCGGCCATAGTCCCGGGGTCAGTCCCATACTCTTGATCTTCTCCCCAAGAATGACTCTGGTTGCGATATCCACGATCGGAAGATTAGTTACCTTGCTGATATAGGGAACCGTACGGCTGGATCTGGGATTAACCTCGATGACGTAGACCTGTTCCTTAAGGACGATAAATTGTATATTGATTAAGCCGATTACATGCAGGGAATTCGCCAGAAGCCTGGTGTAATTCACGATATTTACCTTCACCCTCTGACTGATGGACCGGGAGGGATAGACCGAGATACTGTCCCCGGAGTGTATTCCGGCACGCTCTATATGCTCCATGATGCCCGGGATCAGGATATCCTCTCCATCACAGACGGCATCCACCTCGACCTCCTTTCCCATCAGGTACTTATCTACCAGGATCGGATGCTCCTGAACATTCATGTTGATGATACGCATGAATTCGATGATATCCTCATCGGATATCGCAATCTGCATCCCCTGCCCACCCAGTACATAGGAGGGACGAACCAATACCGGATATCCCAGCTCATTGGCAGCGGCCAGGGCTTCCTCTGTGGTAAATACCGTCTTACCTGCCGGTCTCGGTATTTTGCAATTCTCAAGGATCTGGTCGAATAGCTTACGGTCCTCCGCCGCATCCACATCCTCAGCGGAGGTCCCCAGGATCGGAACTCCCATCTGAAGCAATGCCTGCGTCAGCTTGATCGCTGTCTGACCGCCAAACTGAACCACAGCACCGTCAGGCTTCTCCAGCTCAACGATATTCTCCACATCCTCCGGGGTCAGCGGCTCAAAGTACAGCTTATCAGCGATATCAAAATCCGTACTGACCGTCTCCGGATTATTATTAACGATAATTGTCTCACAACCGCTCTTAGCTAATGCCCATACACTATGTACCGAGCAGTAATCGAATTCTATTCCCTGTCCGATTCGGATCGGGCCGGAGCCGAGTACCATAATCTTACGTCTACCTGAAGTTTTCACCACTTCGTTCGTACTGCTGAAGCAGGAATAATAATAGGGTGTCTCTGCATCAAATTCTGCGGCACAGGTATCCACCATTTTATATGCAGCGATAATCCCATTCTGCTTCCGGAGCGCTTTGATCTCCTCCTCGGATTTGCTCGTAAGTCCAGCAATGACCCGATCCGGAAAACCAAGTCGTTTTGCTTCTGCCAGCAGCTCCGGGGTCAGGGCGCCTTCCTCGAGCTTCTTCTCCTGTTCCACTAGGATTGCAAGCTTATCGATGAACCAAAGATCAATCTTAGTTATATTATGGATCTCCTCGTAGGTAATTCCCCTGCGGATCGCTTCGGCTATCACAAACAAACGTCTGTCATCCACCAAGCTCAGCTCAGTATGGATCTCTTCCGTAGTAAGGTTGGCATAATTCCCATGACGGAGACTGTAGATATTCTGCTCCAGGGAGCGCAATGCCTTCATCAGAGCAGCTTCAAAATTCGTACTGATGGCCATGACCTCTCCTGTGGCCTTCATCTGGGTTGTCAGGGATCTCTTTGCAGTAATAAATTTGTCAAAGGGCCATTTCGGAATCTTGACAACGACATAATCCAGAGTCGGTTCAAAGCTTGCATAGGTTTTCTTCGTAACCGCATTCTTAATCTCATCCAGATGATAGCCCAGCGCAATCTTCGCTGCCACCTTAGCAATCGGATAGCCTGTTGCCTTAGAGGCCAGTGCAGAGGAACGGCTGACTCGGGGATTTACCTCGATGACGCAGTATTCAAAGGTATCGGGATGTAGTGCGAACTGTACATTACAGCCTCCTGTGATCCCCAGCTCCGTTATGATATTGAGTGAAGCACTCCGAAGCATCTGATACTCCTTATCACCCAGTGTCTGGGAAGGGGCAACGACGATGCTGTCTCCGGTATGAACACCCACAGGATCGATATTTTCCATATTACAAACAGTGATGCAGTTACCCTTACTGTCCCTCATCACCTCATATTCAATTTCCTTCCACCCGGCGATGCAGCGTTCAATCAGGCACTGTCCCACACGGCTTAATCTGAGTCCATTGGAACAGATGTTGTTGAGTTCCTCAGAGTCCGCTGCGATACCGCCGCCGCTACCGCCGAGGGTATAGGCCGGACGGACCACCACGGGATAACCGATAATATCAGCAAACCTAAGAGCAGCTTCCACAGTGGTTACTACCTCGCTGGCCGCACAAGGCTCTCCGATCTTCTCCATCGTCTTCTTGAATTCCAGACGGTCCTCCGCTTTCTTAATGGTATCAGAGGTTGTTCCGATCAGCTTAACGTCATTTTCAGTAAGGAAACCTGACTCCTCTAACTCCATTGCGATATTTAAGGCAGCCTGGCCTCCTAAGGTGGGAAGTACGCTGTCCGGCTTCTCCTTCAGTATAATCCGTTTTACAAATTCCGGTGTCAGAGGTTCGATATAGACAAAATCGGCAATCTCCCTATCCGTCATGATCGTTGCGGGGTTGGAATTAACTAGTACAACCGTGATACCCTCTTCCTTTAGGGACCTGCAAGCCTGCGTTCCTGCATAATCAAATTCTGCTGCCTGACCGATGATAATGGGGCCGGAGCCGATCACCAATACTTTCTTAATACTATCAATTTTCGGCATTATGCTTGCACCTCCATCATATGAAGAAACCGGTCAAATAAAAACTCGCTGTCCATTGGCCCTGCACAGGCCTCCGGGTGAAACTGTACGGAGAATACATTTTTCCCAAGGTAATGAATACCTTCCACTGTACTGTCATTGACATTGGTGAAGCTGATCTCTGCAATATCCGGATCCAGGCTGCCTTCCATCACCATGTAGCCATGGTTTTGAGTTGAGATATATACTCTTCCGGTTTTATGGTCCTTCACCGGATGGTTCGCTCCTCTGTGCCCATATTTCATTTTGCTGGTGTCACCACCGTTGGCCAGGGCTAGCAGCTGGTGTCCGAGACAGATAGCAAAGATCGGGGTATTGCTGTCAAACAGGTTTTTCACTTCTTCTATGATCTCGTTACATTCCTTCGGATCTCCCGGTCCGTTGGAGAGCATGATCCCATCAGGCTTACTGCATAATACTTCCTCCGCCTTCGTGAAGGCTGGAAATACTGTCACCTCACAGCCCCTTTTTGTAAGAGATCTCACAATATTTTTTTTCAGTCCGTAATCCATCAAGGCTACCTTATATTTCGTTTCACCGTCCGCATAAGCTACATATTTCTCGCTGCAGGTGGTCGCTGCTATCACCCCTGCTACTGCATATTCATGAATTCTTGAAAGCGCATCCTCAAGGATATAATCTTGATTTGTGGTGATCATTCCGTTCATGGTACCCTTGTTCCTCAATAGCTTCACCAAGGCTCTGGTATCAATACCTGCGATTCCCGGAATGTTATTCCTTATCAGAAAGCTGTTTATGTCCTCCTGATTTCGGAAATTACTCGGCATTCTTGAGAGTTCTCTTACGATGAATGCATCCGGCCAGGGCTTTACCGATTCCATGTCCTCATAGCAGATACCATAATTACCGATTAGGGGGTAGGTCATCACAACACTCTGTCCGGCATAGGAGGGATCCGTCAGAACCTCCAGATATCCTGTCATTCCGGTATTGAATACGATCTCACTGATGATTTCCTTCTGTGCTCCGATGCTTTCACCCGTAAAGACATTGCCATCTTCCAGAATTAAGAATGCTTTCATTGTTTCACCTTTTCCTTTCGCTGATATTTATTCAAATTTGATGCAAATACCGTCTTGCCCGGTGAGGCTTTCCGCAACCCTCCGATACCACGAAGTGGTATCAGAGGGTTCGTGGGCTCCCTCGCAATCTGTAGCCCCCTTCCTCCCAGAACTGTGAAGTGCATACTCTTCATTCAGTTGCACTTACATTGCCTCACCGGACAAGAACGTCTTGCCCGGTGAGGTATTGTAAGTGCAACCGGAAAAGCTCCGCTTTTCCGGTTCTGGGAGGAAGGGTTGCAGTTGCTCACTCGCTTACACGCAAAAAATGGAATATAAACCCCTAACAGGGGATATACTCCATTGTATACCGTCCGGTTCCCATATAT
>JAEZHX010000063.1 GCA_023436765.1 Bacillota bacterium | reverse complement strand
ATCCAGGAAGTGGCTTCATATGCTTTTCTTCTGGCTTCCTTAAGATCCTTCCCGGTAGCAGTCACTCCGAGAACTCTGCCCCCATTGGTAAGAATCCGCCCATTTACTTCCTTGGTTGCCGCATGATAGAGCACATAATCTTCTCTTCCCTGAAAGCGCTCAAGTCCATGAATTTCAAAACCCTTCTCATAATGCTCCGGATAACCCCGTGAGGCCAGAATAACGCATACAGCTGCATTATCTTCAAAATCAAGCCGGATATCCTTAAGTCTTCCGTCGATACAGGCTTCAAACACTTCAATAATATCATTCTTCATCCTGGGCAGGACTACCTGGGTTTCGGGATCTCCGAAACGGGCATTGTACTCCAGAACCTTAGGGCCATCCTTGGTCAGCATCAAACCCACGAAGAGGATGCCTACGAAGGGTCTTCCCTCTGCCCGCATAGCATCCAGAGTTGGCTGGTAAATGTATTTTGAGCAGAAATCCTCAACCTCCTTTGTATAAAAGGGACTGGGTGAGAAGGTTCCCATTCCACCGGTATTCAGGCCCTGGTCCCCATCCTTTGCACGCTTATGATCCTGAGCACTGGTCATGGTCTTTATCTGTGTTCCGTCACAAAAGGCCAGAACAGATACTTCAGGTCCGCTGATAAACTCCTCAATCACCAGACGATCCCCTGAGGAACCAAACTGCTTCTCGTCCATAATCTGTTTCACCCCCTCGATTGCTTCTGTGAGGTTGCTGCAGATCAGGACTCCCTTACCGAGCGCTAATCCATCCGCCTTCAGCACAATGGGGTACTTGGAAGATTTGAGATATTCTATCGCCTCCGCAGAGGAATCAAAGACTTCATAAGCAGCAGTAGGAATATGGTATTTCTTCATCAGGTTCTTGGAAAATGCTTTGGAACCCTCAATGATCGCAGCATTTTTTCTTGGCCCGAATACGCGCAGGCCTCTTGACTCAAAGACATCCACAATCCCGGCGACCAACGGATCGTCCGGTCCCACAACGGTCAAGCCAATCTCTTCCTTTACGGCATAGTCTGCCAATGCCTCATGCTCTGTAACCGGAATGTCAACACATATGGCGCATTCCGCGATACCCGCATTCCCAGGGGCACAGTACAGCCGGTCCACCTTACTGCTCATGGCTACCTTCTGTGCAATCGCATGTTCTCTTCCACCGCTACCAATAATCAGCACCTTCATTCGAATGTGACCTCCCAAATCATAGATTTATCGGCTTTCTATGGCCTAAATACATCAACGTGTACCTGCGAAAAAACAGATCGCTGTTCATCGTCAGCCATCTGTTTATATGTATGATTATACGCTGATATGAACGATATTGTCCTTTACCGATATCCTTTCCTCAGCAATGAGACGGACTGCTTCCGGTAAGATCTCCCGCTCTGCCTGTTCCATGACTCTTCTTTGCAGAAGCTCCGGAGTATCTCCTTCCTCCACTAGGACCGGTTTCTGAAGGATAATCGGGCCGGTATCCGTTCCCTCGTCCACGAAATGAACCGTTGCTCCGGTTACCTTTACTCCTCTCGCCAGAACCGCTTCATGAACCTTTAGACCATAATATCCCGCCCCGCAAAAGGCCGGAATTAGTGAGGGATGTATATTTATAATTTTATTCCTATATTCTCTTACAATTCTCTCCGGTAAAATCACCAGAAAGCCTGCCAATACAATCAGGTCCACCGGATAGCTGCTGAGACATTTAAGAAATTCCTTCTCATATTCATCCAAGGAAGAATATTCTCTCTTCACTATTGCTGTAGCGGGGATTCCATGCTGCTTTGCCCGTTCCAGGGCAAAAGCCTGCCTGCTGCTGCTAATCACAAGCTCTATCTTAACACCGGGAAGAAGCCTCTGCTCAATCCTGTCGATCAATGCCTGGAGGTTCGTTCCCCCTCCGGATACAAAGACAGCCACTCTTAACATAAGCTGACTCCTTTCACACCACTCTTTGCCTCTCCTACGATAAATGCCCGTTCCCCTGCTGCCTGCAGAAGCTTCAGAGCTTTATCCGCGTCCTTAGGAGCTACCGCAATGATCATTCCGAGGCCCATGTTATAGGTATTATACATGATCTTCTGCTCGATATCTCCATCCTTTTGCAGCATGCCAAAGATGGGCGGTATCTCATAGCTGTTCTGATGGATATAGGCATGAATGCCTTCCGGTAACATTCTGGGAATATTCTCATAGAAACCGCCGCCGGTGATATGACTGCAGGCCTTTACCGTTACCTTGCCGGCCTTCAGTTCCTTCAATGCCTTCACATAAATCTTAGTCGGAGTCAGCAATACTTCCCCAAGAGTAGCACCCAGGGCTTCATAATAGGTGTCCAGGGTTTCCCGCTGCATACGGAATACTTTTCTGACCAGGGAATAACCATTGCTATGGATGCCGGAGGAGGCGATTCCGATCAGGACATCTCCATGCTTCACATCTGCTCCGTTTATCAGCTGCTTCTGATCCAGGATACCGACAGCGAACCCAGCCAGATCATATTCATCCTCCGGATAAAAACCAGGCATCTCGGCTGTCTCTCCGCCGATCAAAGCGGCTCCTGCCTGCTTGCAGCCTTCAGCCACTCCCTTTACAATTGTTGCGATTTTCGCAGGCTCATTCTTGCCGCAGGCAATATAATCCAGGAAAAACAAGGGCTCTGCTCCGGCACAGGCAATATCATTTACACACATGGCTACACAGTCGATTCCGATTGTGTCATGCTTATCCAGTAAGAAAGCGAGCTTTAGCTTTGTTCCTACGCCGTCGGTTCCGGAAACAAGTGTGGGCTGTTCCATATTCTTAAAGCTTTCCAGAGAAAATGCCCCCGAGAAGCCACCGATATCCGATAATACTTCCTTCCTCATCGTTCCCTTGATGTGCTCCTTCATAAGCTCCACAGCCTTATAGCCGGCTTCGATATCTACTCCTGCCCTCTTGTAATCCATAGTAA
>JAEZHX010000192.1 GCA_023436765.1 Bacillota bacterium | reverse complement strand
TCAGATACAGATCAGCAAGGGATTTTTTAAAACGGAGGAGCTGTTCACGCATTTCCCCTTCCTCATAGACGGGAGTATATTGCACCAGATACACGGTTCTTGCGACATCGTACAGATAATGTCCATGACAGATATTCATGAAGTCGATGATACCGGTAGTTCCCTGATTCAGAAGGATGTTGCCGGGATGAAAATCGCCATGGCAGAGTGTATTCCCCTCCGGTAGTCGGTCCAATATCCGCAAAGCTTCCTCTCTTTCAGAAATATCCGGTATGCCGGATATGAAATATCTTAAACAATCCTTATAATTATTAACGCTTTCAACTTTGATATCAAGTATTGATTTATGAAGCTCGGCCATATAGATTGCACATTGCTGCAGATCTCCGGTTCTAAGTACCCAATCAAAAAGAGATTCCCCTTCCATTAGGTCATATACGATTCCAAACCTGCCTTCCAGATGAATCAACTCATAAGCCCTCGGTTTTGAGAAGGGCAAATCCATGACGGCCCTAGCATTCCGGAACTCCATCTCGATGGCTTCCTTCGGAAAATCCTGCCGGAAGAGCTTAAGAACCTTACCTTCTTCCCATTCATATACTGTGGCTGTAAAACCAACACCGATCACCTTGTCCGGATTCATAGTGCTTGTCCTCTTCGTTTATTTCGTTGTCCTACTGTTAACTTATCCCCGAAGTTAAAGAGCAGAAGACCTAAGATGATGATTGCTCCTCCGAGGATGGCAGACGGATCAATAGCTTCATGACCTATGATGACACCAAGAATGCTTGCCAGTAGCGGGGTGACAAACATATAATTACTGACGGAGGAGGTATGAGGTGCCTTCGCAAAGGCCTTCGCCCAGGAGACGTAGGCGATTGCACTCGGGAAGATTCCCAGAATTAATATGTACACTATCTGGATTGGCGGAGCTGTTATTACCTTATCTACGGATTCCGGAAGGAATATAGACAGCAGTAGCGTTCCCGCAAGGATGCTGAAGGCTGAGGCCTGAACAGCAGTGTATTGCTTTGTCAGCTGACGCTGCATCAGGTTATACAGACTCAGCAGAACAGAGGAACTGATCAGCCAGAGGACTCCGGTATTCACGTTGAAACCACCCTCCAATACGGTCAGGACAATCACACCCGCGAAGCAGACCAGAATGGCAGCCCACTGCTGCTTCTTCAGCTGATCCCTATAGAAGATTCGGGCGAACAGGGCAGTGATGATCGGTGTAATAGCGATTATTACACTGCTGGTAGCAGAGGATACGGTCTCACAACCCATATTGAAGGTGATCATATACAGAAAGAATCCGGTCGCCCCGGATAGGAGGAACCATTTTAAATCGGATCGTTTCGGAAGCTTAAGCTTCATGACGATAACGATCAGAATCAAAGCGAGGGATGCTATGAAGTATCTTAAGAAGCCCAGGGAAAATGCGGAGAAATAAGTCAGTGCCAGTCTGGTATAAACAAACGCCATGGACCAGAAGATAATCGTAATAATTGCGTAGGGATGAAAGCTGTCCTTAAATTTCATATAATGCCTTTCTTATGTAATGTGATAAATAATGTTGAATTATGCTGATAATGTGATAAAATAAAAAATGGAGCCAATGGGGCTCGAACCCATGACCTCTCGCGTGTGAGGCGAACGCTCTCCCGGCTGAGCTATGACTCCTGCTTTAATCTTAATTATAGCACCGTAACTGTAAAAATCAATTGGTTTGTAAAAATGATTATCTACTATAGGTAATCAGGCTATATGTAATCATTATGTTGTGAATTCGAAGAGAAGAGGATAGATATGCAAGATAAAAGAGAAGAAGAACTGTTAAAGCAGCAAGTGCTTGATATCATGAATGAGGAGCAGCAGGAGAGGGAGACTAAGCTGCAGAGACCGAAGCAACCTAAGAAAAAGAAGAAGCATACAGGACTTAAGGTAGTCGGCATACTGTTTGCCATACTTCTGGTTCTGGTTGGTTTTGTTATCGGGACCAAGCCGGGTCGCAGCATTATCTATAAGGCAGCCAGTAACTTTGTATTCAGCAATGTGAATAAAGAGGATCCTCATAAAGGGGATGCCGACGAGGCTGAACAGACAAAGGAAACCCAAAATGACTCGTCCGTAAGAACAGAGAAATATATTACAAATTATCTGATTTTTGGTATAGAGGAATTCGGTGGAGCGAGAAATACTGACACCATGATGATTGCTACCATCGATACCAAGAAAGACACCTTGAAGCTGACTTCCCTGCTTCGTGACAGCTATGTACAGATTCCCGGTTATAAGCAAAACAAGCTCAATTCAGCATATGCCAGGGGTGGAGCCAAGCTTTTAATGGAAACCATCGAACTGAACTACAAGGTAAAGCTGGATGGGTACGTATCGGTAGATTTTAACAGCTTTGAGTCAATCGTTGATCTTCTCGGCGGTGTAGACATCGAGCTGGGTGAGAAGGAAGCCCATTACTTGAACACAACCAATTATATCTCTAAGAAATCCAACCGAAATGTAAAAGCCGGAATGAATCATCTGAACGGAAATCAGGTTATGGGTTATTGCCGTGTACGTAAGGTTGAGACCCTGGGCGGAATCAGCAGTGACTATGGTCGTATCGTACGTCAGCAGAGAGCTTTAACGGCTATCTTTGACAGCTATAAGTCTAAAAGCTTCTTTAAGCTTCTACCAATAGCTAAGGAGTGTCTGAGTTATGTGAACACGGATCTGTCCCAGAAGCAAATCGAGGATGCGATGGAAGCAGTGGTAGAGAATAAGATCAGGACCCTGGAAACCTTCCGCGTTCCGGTTGACGGAGCTTTCGATGCTCCGAAGAAATATAACGGCATCGGGTATCCTCTGGTTCTGGAATGGGATAAGAACCGGACAGCGCTATACCAATTCATCTTTAATGACAGCGAGAGTGAAGCACAGGATGAACTGGCGAAGCTGAAGTAAGAATGATTAGATTGGAGAATATAGAGAATTATAGTTTCATCAGTAAGAAAAACAGAGGCGGACAATACATTGGTAAAGTATTGTCCGCTTTTTGGTACGTTTCATATTTTTCTGCGAAACGGTCTTTATAATACACACCAAGTTTTAGGTAAACCAGTGATATTTCTTTTAGGACCTTATTGACAAACATAAATTAATTGCGTACAATTAAATAGAAAGATTGAACACAATATAATAGTAAACACAGGGAAGGAGATGTTTATGAACATATACGACTATCAGGTTAAGGATGGTAAGGGAAATATTGTTGATTTGAGAGCTTATGAGGGAAAGGTGATGCTGATCGTGAATACGGCAACCGGCTGTGGCTTCACTCCCCAATACGAAGGCTTACAGAAATTATATGATAAATACAAGGATCTGGGTTTTGAGGTTCTTGATTTTCCGTGCAACCAGTTCGGCAATCAGGCACCCGGTACGAACGAAGAAATCTCGGCCTTCTGCCAAGTAAAATATGGCACGACCTTTTTTACCTTCGGCAAGGTAGAAGTGAATGGTGAGAACGAGGAACCTCTGTTCAAATATCTGAAATCCCAGCAGAAGGGTCTTATCGGGAGAGATATAAAATGGAATTTCACGAAGTTCTTAGTTGATAAGCATGGGAAGGTGGTTGAGCGTTTTTTACCAGTCACAACGCCGGAACAGATAGAAGAGAGTATTAAAGAGCTTTTATAAGCCAGTTAACCTCCGGGAATAATGGTCAAGTTGGAGAATGCCCAATAGACTAGGTGAAATATTTGGCACACGGGGCTTAAATGTGTTATAATAACACAATGATTAAGCCCTTTACTTTGTAAAAAATTAAATATTGAACATGACAAACTGTTGTCTTGGTGGATATGATATGCTATTTACAAAAAATGAGGAGATAAGCAAATGACCAATGAAATTATTAACAGAGCCGGTGAAATTGTTGCTAAAAAAACAGGTGGCGGAAACGAAGGGTATTGTACATTATCGTTGATGGATGAAAGCGGTTTTCCGACAGCCTCAACTATTTCAGCGTCAAAAGCGGACGGTATAAATTGGATTACATTTTGTACGGGCATTGGAAGCAACAAAGCCGAGAGGATTAAAAAGTGTAATCGCGCGAGTGTTTGTTTTAGCTCTGTTGACCACAACATTACTCTAGTGGGCAAAATAGAAATACTAACCGACTTAGAAACCAAAAAAGAAATGTGGTATCATGGACTTAACCATCACTTTAGCGGACCGGAGGACCCGAATTATTGTGTTTTGCGCTTTAAGACAGAACGCTATAATTTGCTCGTGGATTGGAAAGAAGCGGTCGGAACTTTATAAACTATAATCAATTTGGAGTGAGAACGTCGGAGAATTGTATTTTGATAAAGAACAAACTTTTTCCGGAAATACAATGCAATTCTGTATGCAGTTTGAACCCGGAGAAGAGCATATCATTGAACGTGCATATGAGAAAATGAAAGACGGGGGTAATATTCTTGAGCCGTTAGGGCCATGCTTTTTCAGTCCGC
>JAEZHX010000141.1 GCA_023436765.1 Bacillota bacterium | reverse complement strand
CTCTCCAAACCGCTCTATGGTTATTCCCTGGTCCAGAAGCTTAGTGATTGCGGCGTTCCGGTGGAAGCGAATACCCTATACCCGTTACTCAGGCGTCTGGAGAAACAGGGATTATTAACCAGCGAATGGGAAACCACGGGGGCGAAGCCCAGGAAAAATTATATTACTACAGAGCTGGGAAGCAAGGTTTATGAAGAATTAAGAACCCATTGGACAAAAATGGTCACAGAGATGAATCGGTTAATGGAATTGGAGGATGAAAAGGATGGAAAAGAAGAATTATGAAGATGAAATGATTGAACGCTATATCTACCAGGTCAAGAAGCATCTGCCCTCTCAGGCTAAGGATATCGAAGATGAAGTCCGCGGGATGATCTATGATATGCTTGAGGAGCTTACCAAGGGGGAAACTCCCTCGAAGCAGAATGTGGATGAGGTACTAACCAAGTTGGGCAACCCGGCTGTACTGGCAGAAAACTACCGGGGTAAGGCAAGATATTTAATCGGCCCGGGATTATTCCCGACCTACCTGATGATTCTTAAAATCGTATTGCCCACAGTCTTTTTTGCAATGAGTATTGTAACCATCATCGAGCTTCTGACAGATGGCGGACAGATATGGTATCACTACCTGGGCAGTTGGTTCGGTGGCATCTTTAATGCCTTACTCGGAGCCTTTGCTTATGTAACCGGTATTTTCGCAGTTCTTGAGTACAGGGGTGTCAGCACGAAGGAGCTTTCAGAAGAATGGAAGGTCTCCTCTCTCCCGCCTATACCGAAAGCCGATACGGTCATACCTATAGGTGAATCCATCGTCGGAATAGTATTCCACATATTCCTGATGATCCTGATCGTTTCTGCTCCACAGCTGATTGGTGCATTCTTCTCCAGGAATAACGAGTTGACGAATGTCCCGGTCTTCGATCTGGAAGTATTGAATAGCATCCTTCCCCTATTTCTGATCAGCATTGGTTTAGGCATTCTGAAAAGTGCCTATGGCCTGGTCGAGCGAAGCTATAACATCCGCTATGCGGTCGTCAGCACAATATGCAGCCTGGCAGAGCTGATCTTTGCCATTATCATCTTTGCAGGCTACCCGATCTGGAATCAGGCGTTTCCTGATGCCTTCAGTGAGGTTACAGTCATCAGAAGTATCTGGGATGCCATTACTTCAAATTTTGTGATCTTCCTGATTATCGTCTTTATGATTGAACTTGTTACTGTATTATATAAGACGTTCAAGAATAAGCTAAGGTAAGAGGCTTACCAGTAAACTGATCAAATATTAAGGCACCTATTCTGCAGTTTCATGTATATCTTTGTGTTTTTCCGATTTGAGAAATCTATCCGGAAATCACGGCAGATACCATGAGTCACTGGCAGCATCAGGTGCCTCTTTATATTCTGATCAATCATTTAATCGTCTATACTATCTCTCCTCCAGCAGCCTGCGAACATTCAGCAGTCCCCAACCCTGCTTCTCCCAATGCTGTCCCAGATCGACCGCACTGTTTCTTAGCATCAGCTTAACCTCACGGTTACTCATCTCCGGATGGGCAGACAGGAGCAATGCAATCGCACCCGATACCACCGGTGTCGCCATGGAGGTTCCGCTCTTGATCGTATACATCATCGGGTTATCTGCCTGATGGTATTTTACGGTTCCATTCTTATTATGGGTTATAAATCTGCTGATATTGCAAGAGATGATGTTCGAGCCCGGTGCCACAATATCCGGCTTCTTGATGCAATAAGGGGTCGGTCCGCGACCGGAATAGTCTTTCGCCCTGGTTCCGAATACTTCCACCGTTACATTATCATCCGAGGACCCCACAGTAATCACCTTTCTGCTGATGCCCGGAGTCGAGATTGACATCGGACCGGGTCCGTTGTTCCCTGCGGCGACGACCACTACGATCCCGTTGTCCCAAACAGCATTCACCCCCTGTACCAAAAGGGAGTTCTCATCCAGGCTATCCTTCGCCGAAGTTCCTACGCTGATATTTACGATCCGTATGTTATACCTTTTCCGATTATCGATGATCCACTGTAATCCTGCCAGCACATCGGAGATATTACCGTCCCCCCGTTGGTCAAGAACCTTTACCGCGATAAAATTACATGCCGGAGCGACGCCTGTGTATTTTCCCTTAGAGGAATACCCATTCCCACCGATGATACCTGCTACATGGGTACCGTGACCATTATCATCATAGGGCTCCTGACGGCTATTCAGGAAATCCTTGAAGGCAATTACCCTGTTCCCCCCTTCAACGAAATCCTTATGCAGGCAAATTCCCGTATCCACGATTGCAACACCGACGCCCCTTCCGAGATATCCATGCTCATGCGCCCAGTCACATTCTATGATATCGTTAACACGGTTCATCTGAGCCGTGATATGGGTATCCATCTCAATACTGATTAGCCCTTCCAAATTCCTGACATGAGTAATCTGACTCTCGTCAATTTCAATCACGTAGGCATCTATCATGGGAAGCTTATATTTGATATGTCCCAGGTCCTCTATGGTTTTCAGTCTTTTCTCATATTCGCTGCAATGAATAATTAACTGGACCTTATTTTCCTTCTCCATCACGAAGCTCCATCTCTTTTGTATCATCCTATTCATGGAGCTTTTACAATATACTTTACCTGATTAACTGATTTTCTGGTTCAGTCTTCTGTATTCGGAGGGTGTCAGATTAAGTCCCTTCTTAAAGACCTTACTGAAATAGCTGATATCGCTGAAACCGGTCCTGTCACAGATCTCCTCAATCGAAAGCTCCGTATCCCTCAGCATCGTAGAAGCCATGTTCAGCCGGAGTTCTATAAGGTAATGGTTGATGGATTGCCCGGTATGCTTCTTAAAATCATTCAGGAGTGTTGTCCGGTTCGTATGGAATTCCTCCGCAAGCCTCTCAATGGTAATCTTCTGATTATAGCAGGTCTGGAGATAATAGATCACCTCCATGGCCATTCTGGAAGGACCCTGGTAGAATTGAATGCTCCGGATCGGTTCATCCTTCTCCTCCTGACGGACGAGGCAGAATAAAATCTCAAACAGATAGGACCGGCTCCGGCAAGGCCAAAAGGAGGTGTCCTGCTTTGATAGCAGCTCTCTCAGAAGCTTCAGCTTCTGGCCTGTCACCTCCAGATCCATAGCCCTTAGGGGCAATATCTTAAGGTTCAGGCCTGCGTCGTGCCGGAATTGGTTCAGATAATACAGATCCTGTTCGGAGCTTAAGGATAGTGACGAACCGGGATGATTTACTTCCTGTATGCCTAATTCCGTATTGATTACCCTTGGACGGAACAGGAGTATCGTCAACTCTGCCCCCTGCTTCCCAATCAACTCGATCCTGTCACGTTCATTCAGGCAGATCGCATAGGAGCCTGTCAGCACCAGCTCCTTCTGTTCCAGCATAAAATGGCAGGTCCCTGATTTCATAAAGATAACTTTATAATATTCCGAAGCCTCCGGATCCGATAAAACAGCAGTATCCTCCGTAACGGATGCCGAAAAAAGATAACCCTGATAGTAATTCTCCCCCAGTGTATCAAAGCGCATAACAACACCTGCCAGTCAGACTAATATTTTACAATATTATAAATGAATGGCAGGTGAATTGTCAAATAAACTCATACATTAAGAATTTAGATTACTTATAGATATGCTGATTCGAAATCCTATACATCTCCGTCTTGTCAGGAATATCTTCCTTGGCGATCTCAAGAACATTCTCCACCTCAGTTACGGTACCGTAGCTTTCCTTGAACAGCGGCAAAGATGCATCTGTATAATGGGTCGGTATTATCAGCTTCGGCTTCAGCTGTTCCATTATGTTAAAGCCCTTCCTGTTATCCAGTGTCATATCGGAATAGCTGTTTTCAAATTGCATGAAGGCAATGTCTATCTCACCGAGCTCCTTTAACTGATCCTCTGTCAGGGCAGTCTGTCCGATATCGCCCATATGGGCAATCCTCAGACCATCCACTTCAACCACAGCAATTACATTCAAGCTGTTCTCTGCTATCGTATCCCCATTATGGGAGGATGGAATCGTATAGATTCGAAAATCTTCTGTGTTAATCTCGCCCTTCTTATACATCAGCTTCTCACACTCGTAAGAATTGTAAAATCTGTTATCAATATGATCCGGGTGGGAATGGGTTGATAAAATCGCTACCGGGCTGAGGTCGCATTCTTCCTTCTTTGGCATACTGGTCGGATCCAGGATGATGCGTTCTCCGTTCACTGAGGTTATGATATATGAATTGTAAGGATATGTGGTACTCTTGGATACGGTCTGGATCATAACCTTACCGCTTAAGTTGGTGGTCAGCGGAAGTACCAGTCCTTCAGGAACCGGTGTGGGCTCAGCTGCTTCCGGAGCTGTGGTGGCTTCTGAAGCTGATCCTTCTTTGTCTTCGGGTTTGCCTGCCTCTATCTTCTCAGTCCCTTCGGCGGCTGCTTCTTCGGTCCCGGTTTCTTCTTTAGTGGCTGTATTCTTCTCATCCTTCATATCTGTTTCCTGAACCTCCTCTTTCATCTGGCTGTTATCAGCAGCAAGATCTGCTTGCTTCTCTTTACCTGAACATCCCGGAAGAACCAGAACCATTATGATCAATGTAATCATTATTAACTTTTTCATGATACCCCTCCTTCTTATTGTACAGTAATATCCTATCATAAAGTGGAGATCATTCCCATGTAATTATTACAAAATAATTTGTAAAAAAGTCAGAAACGAAAGGAAGGTCTCCTCACCTACCGAAACTCTCCCCACACCATCCAATACCGTTACCGGGGCATCCCTTCGGAGGAATGGCTGCTGACCCTGATTTTACCTCTCCACTAAAGTTCCTTGCCGATACTGTATTTTATTTGTCGTAATATTTACATATATTACTATATTTTTTTATAAAAAGAGGAAATCAGTCAAGCTTATCTTCATATGATACATTGTAATTAATATTAGGAGGAACTACTATGAGCGATTTAGCAGCAACACATTGCGACACCGGCATTAGAGGGGGAAATGATTGTTCTTGCATTTTCATTATCCTCATCCTTTTATGCTGCTGTGGTGGCAATAACAATGGTATCTTTGGCGGAGGCCATGGCTGTGGCGACAATGATTGCGGATGCAGTTTGATTTTCATCATCCTCATTCTCTGCTTATGTGGAAATGGTGGAGGCTTCTGCTAAAAGTGAACTTGTGCCCTCATAAGTTTTCACTTCTGTGTAAAAACAAAAAAAAGCTGCGTTTTCGCAGCTTTTTTTTGTTCCTATCTTCTCTTTTTCTGCTTCTTTAATCTGTCATAGCAATCCCTGTCTATTTCATAAATCGTATTCTCTTCAATAATCAGATCATCATCCCTATTACGTGCAATTGATGCTTTCCCATTAGAATCCGTCCCATCTTTAGTAAGATCTTCTTGTTTCCCATATCTGTTTCCGTTGTTGCCCGGACCCATATAAAGATTATCCATTTTTGCCTCATTTTTTTATTGTCATTTTAATATATGAAATTTATCATCAAATGTCCTTATTAGGATTGAAAGTAATGATGATTTCCGATATACTATGGATAAGCTTCCGGCAGGATGGTTTTTCCAGATTAGTTTAGCATATCATCAAACCGGAAGATACTAAAAAGATGATGGAGTGTTGCCTATGTCAGGATCCACATATGGAACAAGTTTTGTAATATCAACCTGGGGAGAATCCCATGGTGAGGGAATAGGAGTCGTAGTGGACGGTTGTCCCGCAGGTCTGCCTCTGCAGGAAGAAGATATCCAGGTTTTTCTTAACCGAAGGAAACCGGGACAGACAAAGTATTCCTCCCCACGAAAGGAAGAGGATAAGGTCAGGATTCTATCGGGTATCTTTGAAGGGCGTACTACAGGTACCCCGATCTCAATGATTGTATTTAACGAAAACCAGAGATCCACTGATTATTCTAAAATCGCAAACTATTACCGACCTGGTCATGCGGATTATACCTATGACGAAAAATACGGCTTCAGGGATTACCGCGGTGGTGGCCGTTCCTCCGGACGGGAAACCATAGGAAGGGTGGCTGCCGGTGCAATTGCCTCAGCAATCCTAAGAGAGCTGGGTGTAAGCGTATATGCCTATACCAGATCCATTGGGCCAATCACGATTGATTATCAAAACTGCCGAAAGGAGCTAACGGCTGGGAGTCCACTCTTCATGCCGGATCCCGAGGCATCTAAGATGGCTGAGGAGTATGTCATCGAACGACTCAAAACCAAGACCTCCGTTGGTGGGACCATTGAATGTATCGTTACCGGCATGCCAACAGGTATCGGCCAACCGGTATTCGATAAGTTGGATGCCGCTCTGGCGAAAGCTGTAATGTCAGTCGGTGCTGTGAAGGGAGTTGAAATCGGAGACGGTTTTGCCGTGGCAGAAAGAACCGGTGACGAGAATAATGACTCTTTTCATTATGACAATAACGGCAGGCTGACGAAGCTTAGTAATCATGCCGGAGGTATTCTCGGAGGCTTAAGCGATGGTTCCGAAATCATTCTGAGAGCCGCAGTTAAGCCAACTGCCTCTATTGCCAGAACACAGCAGACAGTGAATAAAGAGAAGGATAATATTGAGGTAGAGATCCTTGGCCGGCATGATCCGGTCATCGTCCCCAGAGCTGTTGTAGTAATAGAGTCCATGGTAGCCATCACCCTGGTAGACCAGCTGTTCCAGGGAATGACAGCAAGAATGGATAAAATCATTTCTTTCTATCAAAAGTAGTTATATATCTTCCTAGAATTCGTACCTCTCTGCGGTAAGCTCTGATCGATGATCAGTTCCTGCCGACAGAGAGGTATTTTTTACACTATGATAGGATAATCTGTTCTCAAAGAGTGTATATCACATCTTCAATATTTTTTCTAAGGAGATTTCTACAAATAATACTTCCAAACTCTAGTATACTTGTCAAAAAGTATTGACATACCGCGTAATTTCAGTATAATTATTATTATCGCTTGTTTAGCAACGCTAAACTTCAAGTTTATTGCTAGTAAGATTATTTAGTAAAACAGTTGCTGCTGATACGGTTGCATGGAGGATGATCATTATGAACATCGGTTCTAAAATCAAGGAATTGCGAATCCAAAAAAGTCTGACGCAGGAGGAGCTGGCAGATCGTGCCGAATTATCAAAGGGCTTTATCTCCCAATTGGAACGAGACCTGACCTCGCCTTCCATCGCCACCCTAATGGACATCCTGCAATGCCTTGGAACTAATTTGGAGGAATTCTTCAGTGGAACCACAGCCGAACAGGTGGTATATAAAAAGTCCGATTATTTTGAGAAGTATGATACAGAACTGAAAAATGAAGTAAAGTGGATTATTCCGAACGCCCAAAAGAATATCATGGAACCGATTATGTTAACATTGGATGCCGGAGGCTCCACCTACCCGGATAATCCTCATGAGGGAGAAGAATTCGGATATATCCTGAACGGTAGTATCACACTAATAATCGGGAACCGTTCTTATAAGGTACGGAAGGGAGAGTCCTTCTACTTTACTGCTAATAAGCAGCATTATATCGTAGCTTCGGAGAAAACCGGTGCGACACTGCTCTGGGTATCCACACCACCCAGCTTCTAGTACACTGTAGCACCTTATTCCTCATAGGCACGGAACAGGATTGCTTCCAATAAGGAATACCAATATCTGATAAGGAGAAACTTCCATGACGGCGAATAAATTAATAAACCTGGTCAATATATCAAAATCCTTCGGAGAAACTCTCGTTTTGGATGAGATGAATCTCTATATCCGAGAAAATGAATTTCTTACCCTGCTTGGTCCTTCCGGCTGTGGCAAGACAACAACCTTGAGGATTATCGGAGGCTTTGAAAATCCCGATAAAGGTCAGGTTGTTTTCGAGGGCATGGACATCACAAAGCTGCCGCCCAATGAGCGTCAGGTTAATACAGTATTCCAGAAATACGCCCTGTTCAACCATATGACCATCGCTGAAAATATTGCTTTTGGTCTTAAGATTAAAAAGAAAAGTAAAGTCTATATTGACGATAAGATAAAATATGCTCTGAAGCTTGTTAACCTGGAGGGCTTTGAACACCGATATCCGGATTCCTTAAGTGGTGGACAGCAGCAGAGAATTGCTATTGCAAGGGCAATTGTAAATGAGCCTAAGGTACTCCTTCTGGATGAGCCCCTGGGCGCCCTGGATCTGAAGCTCCGACAAGATATGCAGTATGAACTGATCCGCCTGAAGAATGAGCTGGGTATTACCTTTATCTATGTTACCCATGACCAGGAAGAAGCACTGACCATGTCAGACACGATTGTAGTAATGAATCAGGGATATATACAGCAGATCGGCACTCCGGAGAAGATCTATAATGAACCCACGAATGCCTTTGTAGCTGATTTCATCGGAGACAGCAATATCCTCCCCTCCATTATGGTGGAGGATCGGATGGTAAATATCCTGGGTGCAAATTTCAAATGTGTGGATGAGGGCTTCGGAAGGAATAAACCTGTCGATGTAGTCATCCGTCCTGAAGATATCGATCTCGTAAAGCCGGAGGAGGGAATTATCACCGGTACCGTAATTTCTCTTCTTTTTAAGGGTGTTCATTACGAGATGGAGGTTCGTGCGAATGGTCACGACTGGCTCGTGCATTCCACAGATCTGTCCCCGGTGGGAAGCCTTGTGGGAATTCAGGTGGATCCTTATGATATTCAGATCATGAACAAACCGGAATCCGAGGATGAAGAGGCCGCTGAGCTTGAAGCTTAGCATTGCTACAGATTGGAGATTGGTATGAAGCTTACGAATATCTTACTAAACCGGAATCAAAGGGCTTCCGGCAATGATAGCGGGCAGCCTGTAACCGGCATTCATAAAATTAAATGGCTTTCCTATCCATACATCCTGTGGATGGGTGGCTTTATCATTATACCTTTGATTATGATCGTATTCTATGGCTTAACTGGAAAGAATGGCGGCTTTACCTTCGGTAACCTTACGATGATCACTGATCCGGTAAATCTTAAGGCCCTTCTGATTGCTCTGAAACTGTCCCTGATCAGTACCGTCATCTGTCTGCTGCTGGCCTACCCTCTTGCCTTGATTCTAAACAAGATCAAGATGAAAAGTAACAGTTTTATCGTTCTCATCATTGTTCTTCCGATGTGGATGAATTTCCTGCTTCGCACGATTGCCTGGCAGAATATTCTTGAGAAGACAGGGGTACTGAATGGCATACTGCGCTTCCTGCACCTTCCCACACTGAATATCATCAATACTCCGGCTGCCATTGTTCTGGGTATGGTTTATAATTTCCTGCCCTTTATGGTGTTGCCGATTTATAATGTATTGATCAAAATAGATAAGGATACTGTCAATGCCGCCAGGGATCTCGGAGCCAATGGTCTGCAGACCTTCTTCAAGATCATATTTCCTCTAAGCCTTCCCGGTGTAATCAGCGGTATCACCATGGTATTCGTTCCTTCCCTCACCACCTTTGTCATCTCCACGATACTCGGGGGAAGTAAGATTGTACTGATCGGAAATGTCATCGAGCAGCAGTTCCGGCTGGGGAACTGGCATACCGGGTCCGGCCTGTCATTGGTACTGATGATATTTATTCTGCTCAGCATGGCAATCCTGTCAAAATACGATAAGGAAAGCGAGGGCAATTTATGGTAAGAAAATTCCTGGAACGTTCCTACGTTGCACTGATCATACTGTTTTTGTATGCTCCAATCCTCATTCTGATCCTACTTTCCTTCAACAGTTCAAAATCCAGATCGAAATGGGGCGGCTTTACCCTACATTGGTACCGTGAGCTCTTTCAGAACGAAAGCATCATGAACGCTTTATATACTACACTGGTTATTGCCTTCCTCTCGGCCTTGATTGCCACCCTGCTGGGAACAGCAGCTTCACTCGCAATCAACAGTATGAAGAAGACCCCACGGACCATCCTGATGGGAATCACGAATATTCCCATGCTGAATGCCGATATCGTCACCGGTATCTCCCTGATGTTGATCTTCATAGCATTAAAATACACCTTAGGCTTTACCAGTGTTCTGATGGCACATATTACTTTTAACCTGCCCTATGTCATTCTGAGCGTCATGCCAAAGCTGAAACAGCTGAAGCCGAATACGTTCGAGGCGGCATTGGATCTGGGGGCTTCTCCGGTATATGCCTTCATGAAGGTTATCCTGCCGGATATCTTTCCCGGAGTACTGTCAGGGTTCTTCTTAGCCTTTACGATGTCCCTGGATGATTTCGTTATCACGTATTTTACGAAGGGACCGGAGATTAACACCCTGTCCACGAAGATTTATACGGAGGTAAGGAAGGGGATCAAGCCTGAAATCTACGCGCTCTCAACCCTGATGTTTGTGTCGGTATTACTCCTTCTTATTTTCATTAACCGAAGGAACTCAGATAAGAAAGCACCGATCCGTAAGGTATAAGACATAGCTCGGTCCTACAAATAAGATTGATCTTTCTCAGAGGAATTTAAGAGGCACCCACATTTGCAAGAATAAATATTTCGCTGGCTGCTGATATTCTTCTGACAAGATATAAAAGTAAGGAGGAACTAACTTTCTCACAAAAGGAGGTGGAATCTTCCGTTTTATCGGAAGAAATAATATGAAAAAAATAATGACCGTATTTACAATTGTACTGCTTAGCGTGATACTACTCTCCGGCTGTTCCAAAGCAGATGATGGGGAGAAGGTATACGTCTTTAACTGGGGCGAATATATCGATGAGGAGGTACTAGACCTCTTCGAGAAGGAGACAGGAATTGAAGTTGTTTACGAAGAGTATGAAATGAATGAAGATATGTATCCGAAGATCAAGAACAATGCTGTCCGCTATGACGTAGTATGTCCTTCCGATTATATGATTCAGAAAATGATAGAGGAGAATCTCCTGGCTGAGATCAATTTTGAGAATGTACCGAACATCAAGAATATTGATCCTACTTACCTTAAGAGTGCAGAGGAATTCGATCCCGGTAATAAATACAGTGTTCCTTACTGCTGGGGCACCTTGGGGATCCTTTATAATAAAACCCTGGTTGAAGAACCGATTGACAGCTGGGGTGCTCTCTTTGATGAGAAATATTCCGGTAACCTTCTGATGATTGACAGCGTAAGAGATGCCTTCGGTATCGCTCTTGCCTATCTGGGATATGAGGTCAATACGACCAATGAGGCTGAACTGGAGGAGGCGAAAGCCCTTCTGCAGAAGCAGTATCCCCTGGTTCAGGCTTACGTGGTAGATCAGGTCAGAGATAAAATGATCGGTGGTGACGCAGCCCTCGGTGTTATTTACTCAGGTGAAGCGATCTATACTGCCAGGGAAAACCCGGATCTTACCTATGTCGTTCCGAAGGAAGGCTCCAATGTATGGATCGATGGATGGGTTATCCCAAAGAACTGCCAGAGTAAGGAAAATGCGGAAGCCTTCATCAACTTTATGTGTGATCCTGATATCGCACTTAAGAATTTCGAATATATTACTTATTCCACACCAAATGCTGCTGCACGGGAATTGATTACCGATGAGGATATCAAAAACAGCCCCGTTGCCTTCCCCGATCAGTCCATACTGGACCGTTGCAAGACCTTCCGGTATCTGGGCGAAGAGGTGGAGTCCATGTATATCGACAAATGGAATGAAGTAAAAAGCCAATAA
>JAEZHX010000058.1 GCA_023436765.1 Bacillota bacterium | reverse complement strand
TTGCCATGATAATTTCCCTCCTAATTTATCTCAACCTTATTGTTAAAAGCAACTAGTAAGTCGGACTGTTTTCCATCGATTACGACAGGGACTACATAGATGTCACCGGTAGATGCCAGTACCTTATTGGAATAGAAAAGCGGAGGAGTCATGTCAATATGTACATTTTCTAAGCTTAATTTTGAGGCGAATAAGCCGTTGGTACAATTGATAAACTCACATATAGAATCAAAGGCATCCTCATCCATCTGAGTGAATTCTTCCTTGGCAAACGGATTCGCTAAGGTTAACAGCTCTTTATCCTTACATGCGAAACCGACAAAAATCATATGGTCCCCCACCATATTCTGAAATGCAAGATTGCCAATGGTATAACTCGAAGTCTTATATGCCTTCATGAGCATTATATCATTATTGATAAAACGGATAATGTTACGGATGGCAAGGCCGATACAATCAGAGAGTAAAGAATCCTCTGCATTTACGAACACCGGAATAATTCGATCGATATCTCCGGATTTTAGTGCATCGAGGTCTGAATCTGATAATTCCTGATCTTTCTTAAAGCTTTCCAGACACTCTTCAATCTCATCCATCGTCATTAGGTTTTTATCAGATAGAACCTGTATAAATTTCAGATAGGGATTACCCTGAAGATTTAGAAGATAATTTACTTCCTCCGTTAAAAGGTATCCTTTTTCAATTGCAATATCCCCAAATCGCCGGTCCATCTGTTTTTGGAGCTCATTCACATCATCCGCCTGTTTTGTGGTAAGTAATTTCTCGGCAACAGCAATCAATCCTAATTTTGCACGGGAGCTTTTCTGCTGTTCTAATACGATTTCCAATTGAATTTGAGAAATTTTATTCTTTTCCACTAAGTAATGCCCAAAATACTGTCCGAACATGCTATTTCTCCTTTCGTAATCCCGATTCATCTTATAACATTCTTATAGCAGGCAGGTTATCACCTTTTACCGTCCAATTGTATGTTTCTATTTATGCTCCATAAACATTTACATAATAATTTTCACCCTAGAATGTTCATATCATATATAATATACAACAAAACCTTTAAAAAATATAGTGTTTATTTTATTTTATTACAAATTTTTTGTTTTTTTATGTATATATTTCCAAATCAAACAGAATCATAAGAAGAAGCAGGGAACTTTAGAAAATTTGCATGACATTTATGCCCATCTATGGTAGAGTAATGCTTAAAGCAAAGTGTGAAAACTACAAAGCATGGTTCAAACTGTTAAGACAGAATGGAGATTATTATGAAGAAGATCATTGAGACAATTTCTGAGGAATTAATGCGGGCCTTTGAACAGAAGGGTTACGAATCAAAATATGGCCAGGTCACCTTATCCAACCGGCCTGATTTATGTCAATATCAGTGTAATGGCGCCTTGGCTGCCGCAAAGCAGTACAAGCAGGCTCCAATCAAAATAGCACAGGAGATCGTGGAGCAGCTTGCAGGGAATAGAATGTTCAAGGAAGTTACAGCAATCCTCCCAGGCTTCATTAATATGAACTTAAGTGACGAGCTGTTGGCAGGTTATATGAATGATATGATTTCATCGGATCGCTTTGGCTGTGAGAAGGTAGCTCACCCAAAGACAGTAATTCTTGATTACGGCGGAGCCAATATCGCAAAGCCCCTTCACGTGGGTCATCTGCGTTCTGCGATTATCGGCGAGAGCGTCAGAAGAATCCACAGATTCATGGGTAATAAGGTCATTGGTGATGCACATCTGGGTGATTGGGGAACCCCCATGGGACTTATCATTGCGGAGCTAAAGCGCAGGAAACCGGAGCTGGTATACTTCGATGACAGCTACACCGGAGAATATCCGTCGGAGGCACCGTTTGGCATCTCAGAACTGGAGGAGTATTATCCCGCTGCAAGTAATTTTTCCAAGGAGATTCCGGAATTCCGGGAAGAAGCGAAGCAGATCACGGTTCAGCTTCAGAACGGACACAGGGGCTATATGGCATTATGGAACCATATCCGTGCCGTATCCGTAACTGACTTAGTAAGAATCTACAAAAGCCTGAATGTTGACTTCGATCTCTGGAAATCAGAGAGTGATGCACAACCCTATATCCCGGATATGGTAAAATACCTGAAGGATAACCACTATGCTGTGATCAGTGAAGGCGCTCTGGTAGTTGAGGTAAAGGAAGAAACAGATACGAGGGAAATACCGCCCTGCATGATCTTAAAATCAGACGGTGCTACCCTATACAACACGACGGATCTTGCCACCATTGTGGAGAGAATGAAGCTTTTTAATCCGGATCGAATGATATACTTTACCGACAAGAGACAGGAGCTTTATTTTGAGACGGTTTTCCGCTGCGCCAGGAAAACGAAGCTCGTACATGAGGATACGGAGCTTAATTTCATCGGCTTCGGTACGATGAACGGTAAGGATGGCAAACCCTTCAAGACCAGGGAAGGCGGTGTTATGCGCCTGGAATACCTGATCAATAATGTCTATGATGAGGTATATAAGAAAATCATGGAGAATCGCAGCATGCCGGAGGAAGAGGCTAAGAAGGTTGCTGCAATCGTCGGAATGGCAGCCCTAAAATACGGGGATCTGTCCAATCAGGCTTCCAAGGATTATGTTTTTGATATTGACCGTTTCACCTCCTTTGAGGGAGATACGGGTCCGTATATTCTATATACGATCGTCAGAATTAAGTCCATTCTTGCCAAATACAAGGAAATGGGCAAAACCGTAGAGACCGGACCTGTAGTGCGGCCGGCGGCGGGACCTTCCGAGACTGCTCTGATGCTGGAGCTGGCTAAGTTCAGTGATATGATCAGTCAGGCGTATGAGGAGACAGCGCCCCACAGGATATGTCAGTATATCTACGATCTCGCCAATGCATTCTCCAGCTTCTATCATGATACGAAGATTATTGCAGAAGAGGATGAGCAGAAACAGGCCTCCTGGATCGCTCTGATCAGCCTGGTACTTGAGGTACTACAGACAGGAATCGATCTGCTTGGAATTGATGCTCCGGATAGAATGTAATACGTAACAGCATATACCGGTCAGTGGGTTTAGTAAAGGAGCCGGCTGACCGGTTATTCATGTGAAGATGCAGCATATCTCGTTTAGTCGGTCTGCATCCTCCGCTCCAGGGCTTGTGAAGGAGCAAGATGGTATTAATATAGGAGAAAAGTGAGGTGATGGGATGTTCATTAAACGAGTGACAGAGCTTAACCTGCTTAATAAACAATATGAGAACCCGGGAACAAGCCTGGTGATATTATATGGTAGGAAGGGAATTGGGAAGACAACGCTTCTGAGGGAATTCATGACGGATAAACCGGCATATTACTACTCCTGTGTGGACTGTGCAGAGCGAATGCAGCTGAATAGGATGAACAGCCAGTGGCAGGCAGCAGGAATGCCTTCCGGTACGTATATCGATTATGCCGATCATTTTTCTGCTCTTGTGGAGCATGACCATAAGACAGTCATTATATTGGATGAATTTCATCTGCTGCTGAAGGAAGGGTCCGGGCTGTTGGAAGCATTAGGAAAGCTGAACGAGCTACCGGGACCGGTGATGCTCATCCTGTGTTCCTCCTCCATTCGGTTTGTCGAGAATGATATGGTGGGATGGATGGGAGCAGAAGCCACTCGTATCAGCGCCTTTTTAAAATTAAAGGAATTTACCTTTGTGGATTTTGTCAATCGTTTTCCAAAATCCACCGTTGAGACCTGTATCCACATTAACGGTATTCTGGGAGGAATTCCGGATTATCTGGAGGAGTGGAGGGAAAACAGGACTCTGAAGGAAAATATGATTGCTGCTGTACTCGATAAGAACAGCAGGCTTTATGAAGCGCCCTTACAATATCTGAAGCTGGAGCTCAGGGAACCGGCTGTTTACAGTACTCTGCTGGCATCCCTGGCAGAGGGAAACAGGAAGCTGAATGATCTCCATATCAGTACCGGCTATTCCAGAGCGAAGATACTGGTATACCTTAAGCTTCTTGCAGGCATGGATATCGTGGAGAAGCTGGTACCCCTGGAGGAAGAGGGTAGAGAGAATGCCATGAAGGGACTATACCGGATTAGGGATCACTATCTGCATTTCTGGTATCGCTTCGTATTTCCGCACCTCTCAGAGCTGGAGCTGGGGCTAAAGGAACAAGTATATGATAATTATATCAGTACCGGCCTGGATGAATATATGGAGGAGTACTTCTCCGATGTGTGTATGGAATATCTGAAGCTGATGAACCAGCATGACAGACTGAAGGTGAAGTATCAGTGGTGGGACCGCTGGTATGGGAAGAACGGAACCATAGATGTGATTGCCAAGGGCGGTAAGGAGAGCACACTTGCCGGAAAATGCATCTGGAAGGACAGGTCGGCAGGAATAGAGGATTATGAGGTCTTAAGGACCCTTGCTAAGGAGGCCGGTCTGAAGCCGGAGCAGTGTTATCTGTTTTCAAGAAATGGGTTCACAGGGGAACTTGCCGAATTGGCCCGGGGTCGGGAGGATCTGATATTGGTAGGACTTGAGGATCTGTAAGAGAAAAAGGTGGCTGTTTCGACGGTTCAATTCCTATTGTCTGAGATCTGAATATATGGAGGTAAGGTGTGTGTATCGTTTAGTTTCGAAATTAGTGGTATATAAAAATCTTGGCAGGGACTGTCTGCTACTGGAGCTGGCCGATTTGATTAAGGAGTATGACAGCTCCCCGAAGGAGGGACAGGCAGCAGTAATCTCCAGGGAGGAGATTACCTCCCGAATCTATACGCTGATTAACCGTCTTCTGGAGTTGGCTACGGTATATGGCTTTGATACAAATCTATGGCATAATTATCTGGCCTATCTCCTGGTCACCAGTGAGAATCCCTTCAGCATCACCTGTGAGAAGGTGGGTGCGAAGCAGGGAACAGTTAACCGGTTTGCGAAGAGTGACTTCAAGATTTTTAAGGCATTGTTTGATTATGATTTCGCTCCCCTGGAGAAGGAATTAGATATTAACTGCTTCTCGATCATCTCTGATTATAAGGCGATCCAGAAGAACAGCAGCAGATATCATAAGAATGTGAGTGATAAGGTCCAGCTCTTGAGTCAGCAGATAGAAGCAGCTCAGGATGAGGAGGAGATCTTTCAGATCGTAACAGGGTTCTATAAGGACTATGGAGTCGGCAAATTCGGATTGAATAAGGCTTTCCGAATTACGAAGGAACAGGGACAGGTAGATATCCTTCCAATTACAAATACGCAGGAGGTACTGTTATCCGACCTGGTAGGCTATGAGCTGCAGAAGCGAAAGCTGATTGAGAACACCGAAGCCTTTGTTCAGGGCAGGAAGTCCAATAATGTATTGCTCTTCGGTGATAGTGGGACCGGCAAGTCCACCTCTGTGAAGGCTATCCTGAATGAATATTACCCCCAGGGCCTACGGATCATAGAAATCTATAAGCACCAGTTTGAGGATCTGTCCGCCGTCATCTCCCAGATTAAGAACAGAAATTATAAGTTTATTATTTATATGGATGATCTGTCCTTTGAGGAATTCGAGATAGAATATAAATATCTGAAGGCTGTTATAGAGGGCGGGTTGGAAACGAAGCCCGATAATGTTCTGATCTATGCCACGTCGAATCGAAGGCATTTGATCCGTGAGACCTGGGATGACCGTTCAGACATGGAGAAGGACGGAGACCTTCACCGCTCCGATACGATGCAGGAGAAGCTGTCCCTCGTCGCAAGATTCGGTATCACGATTAATTTCTCGGCACCGAATAAGAACGAATACCTCCGGATAGTAAAGAACCTCGCCGAACGTCATGGTGTTATATCACTGACGGAGGAGGAGCTATTTGCTGAGGCAAATAAATGGGAGTTATACCATGGGGGAATGTCCGGACGTACGGCCCAGCAGTTTATTAATTATCTTGCAGGCAGGGCAGAACCTTAGGAATGAAAATATTGTGCTGATGCCAAATTCGAAGGTATCGGCAGCATGGAGGATTATATGGATAAATACAGGATACTGGTTAAAGGAATTGTAAAGTATGAGGATAAATATCTGATTGTCAGTCGTTGGTATGATGATCGGGTTTCGGAGCCCTACCAATGGAGCTTTATCGATGGATACATCGAGTTTAAGGAAGCACCGGACAAGGCTGTCCTGAGACATGTTTTCGAGCAGACAGGGATATCGGTTACAATCGACCGGTTGCTATATACCTGGTCCTTTCTGACCGGGGATGTATTTAATATTGGTATTACCTATCTATGCCTTGCGACTCTGGATACAGCATTATTATCGGAGGAGCTGGTAGACTGCCGCTGGATTAAGAGAGAAGAATTCAGTACCTATCTTGACAGTAAGGTACTTGAGGATATTGAACGGTCAGAGTGAATTGCAGCACATTAGGAATGTACACTGAGACCGTTTACTCGGTGTAGGCAACATGAAATTAATCTAAAGGAAGGCATAACAGTAAGATATGAGAACATTGATTAAGAATGGATATGTAATCGACCCTGCATCGGACCGGGAAGGATATTATGATGTCCTGTTGGAGGGAGAACGGATACAGAGAATAGAACAGGAGATACTGTTGAAGGACACGGATAATGTCCTTCTGCTGGATGCAGCGGGGTGCTATGTTATGCCCGGTTTTATTGACTTGCATGTCCATCTCAGGGAACCGGGATATGAATATAAGGAAACCATCCGAACCGGCTCCATGGCAGCTGCGGCGGGCGGCTTTACCACCATATGCCCCATGCCGAATACGAAGCCTGCCACGGACTCCTCGGAGGTACTTGAGCTGGTCCTCCTAAAGGCCAGACAGGAGGGTGTCGTCAATATCCTTCCCGTTGGAGCCATTACGATGGGACAGGAGGGAAGGGCACTTACCGATATGAAGACCCTTGCTGCGGCAGGAGCAGTGGCCCTAAGTGAGGACGGTAAATCGGTGATGGATACAGCACTCTATGAGATGGCCCTACGACAGGCAGCAGCTGCCGGGCTTCCTGTATTTGCCCACTGTGAGGAGAAAAGTCTCGTGGGAGGGGGAGTCATCAATGCAGGGAAGAAAGCAGAGGAGCTTGGGCTAGAAGGGATCAGTAATGCAGTCGAGGATATCATTGCAGCCAGAGATATCTTACTGGCTAAGGAGACCGGGGCAAGGCTTCATCTGTGTCACTGCTCCACGAAGGACAGTGTGATGATGATCAAAGCGGCGAAGGGGGAAGGACTGCCGGTGAGCGGTGAGGTATGTCCCCATCACTTTATTTTATCGGATGAGGACATTCCCGGAGATGATTCTAATTATAAAATGAACCCTCCTCTCAGATCCAGGGAGGATGTTGCGGCTCTGAAGGAAGCACTCAGGGACGGAACACTGGAGGTGATTGCTACCGACCATGCCCCTCATTCTAAGGAGGAGAAGGAACGATCCTTTCGGGAAGCCCCCTTTGGCATCGTGGGTCTTGAAACAGCCTTTGCACTGGCGGTTACGGAGCTTCTTCATACGGGCTTCCTAACAGCGAGACAACTGGTTGAGAAGTTGAGCATGAACCCGGCAAGAATATTAGGAATTGATAGGGGAAGCCTAAAGCTCGGAGGTATAGCGGATATCGTTATAGCCGACCCGGAGCAGGAGTACCTAATCGATAAGAACAGCTTTTTCAGTAAAGGAAAGAATACCCCTTTTCATGGAAGAAAGGTAAAGGGGAAGATCCGGTATACCCTTGTCTCCGGAAGGCTGGTTTATGATGGGGATAAGCAAGAAATTATTAGTATGGAGGAATGGAATGATTAACAGATTAATTGAGAAGATCAGTCAGACGCAGGCACCGGTCGTGGTGGGGCTTGACCCGATGTTAAGCATGATACCGGAGCATATTCTTTCAAAAGCTTACAGTGAGAAGGGGGAAAACCTGGAGGGTGCTACAGAAGCAATCTGGCAATTCAATAAGGGAATTATTGATGCCACCTATGATCTGATCCCTGCCGTAAAACCCCAGATTGCTATGTATGAGCAATTCGGAATTGAGGGCATGAAGGTATTTGTTAAGACTGTTGATTATTGCAAACAAAAGGGCCTGGTGGTCATTGGAGATATAAAGCGTGGTGATATCGGCTCGACCTCGGAGGCATACGCAACCGGGCATCTGGGTAAGGTGACGATCGGCGGCAGGCAGTTCCGAGGCTTTGATGAAGATTTTATCACTGTTAACCCATATTTGGGCTCTGACGGTATTCTTCCGTTCCTTGAGGTCTGCAAGAGCGAGAATAAGGGCTTATTCATTCTAGTGAAGACCTCAAATCCCTCCAGCGGAGAGTTCCAGGATCAGTTGGTTGGCGGCAGCCCACTCTATGAGTTGGTGGGTAAGAAGGTGGCAGAATGGGGAGAGCTCCATATGGGCGAAAACTATAGCCAGATCGGCGCGGTGGTAGGTGCTACCTATCCGGAGGTGGGTAAGATACTCCGTAAGCTGATGCCGAAGACCTATATTCTCGTTCCGGGTTATGGAGCGCAGGGCGGTAAGGCAGAGGACCTGAAGCATTATTTTAACAAGGACGGTTTGGGAGCCATCGTAAATTCCTCCCGAGGAATTATTGCTGCCTATAAGCAGAAGGGCTATGAGAAATTCTCCGGCACTTCATATGCAGATGCTTCGCGGCAAGCAGTCCTGGATATGAGAGAAGACTTAAAGAAGGCATGGGCCACTGTATAAAAAAACAAAGGATTCTTTTGAAGCTTGGACAGGATGAATACCTGCTGCTTCAAAAGCATCCTTTTATAATTATATCCTCATCTTATGAGGGGATGAATTACATCTTCTCGGGTTCCGGATATTCAACTCCGAAAGTATCAACCGTTACGGTCTTCATAATTTGAGGTTCCATAGGAGCATCGGAATAATCCGTCTTGGTCTCGGCTATTTTGTTAACAACGCTCTGACCTTCGATTACCTTACCGAAGGCTGCATAGGAGCCGTCCAGATGGGGGGAATCCTTATGCATGATAAAGAACTGGGAGCCTGCTGAATCCGGGCGCTGGGACCGTGCCATGGAGATTACTCCGGCTGAGTGCTTAAGATCATTATTAAAATGGTTATAGGAAAATTCACCCTTAATAGAATAACCGGGACCTCCCATACCGTTACCTTCCGGATCACCTCCCTGGATCATGAACCCCCGGATGACTCTGTGGAATTTCAAACCGTTGTAAAATCCCTTGTTTACAAGAGATACAAAATTATTTACGGTGTTTGGTGCAATATCGGGATATAATTCAAGCTGGATCTTATCACCGCTGTGCATTTCGATCGTTACGATAGGATTCTTTTTTTCCATATGCATTTCCTTTCAGTTTATTATTCACCAAAAGCCTTAATTGGCTTTTGGTGGTAAATATAACATAATGGTTTGTTTAAGTCAATAGATTTGATGGGGCAGTTTCATGGAAATGCTATTCTGAAAACCATGTTACCTTCTGGAACAGGGAAGAAAAGTTCCCATGGATGAGACACGCGCACTTATTCGCATTCAGTCGGAGCAGTTACTCTTCGGATCTCTTCCATTATGAAACCACTGGCTGGACGGGTGGGAATTCTTCGGAGGCTGTAGATCAGATTCTGAAGGGGAACCCGATAAATCAGCCTGCCTGCCAGGAATTCCATACTCGTCTTTAGCAGCTCCACGACAACCCACTCCCCGGGGCAACGATGTCCTGTATTGTAATCACCCCCGCCCTGTGGAATAAATTCAAAGGGACTCCTGTCACGGTACAGAAAATGTTCCGGCCAGAACCGGTTATGCTTCTGCCAGATTCGGGGATCATGGTTTGTGCCGTAAACATCCAGAAATACCAAGGTGCCCTTCTTGAAACGGATATTATTGTAGATAAAATCATTCCGTACCTTCGCTCCAAGGAAGGGGGTGAGGGGGTAGAACCTCCGTACCTCCTGCGCAAACATATGGGAGTAGTTACTCTCTTTATTCTGCAGCTTCAGCCTACATTCAGGATGTAGATGCATTGCCAATGCACCGAAGGTAATATAGGTTGCGATAGCAGTAATCGGCCGGATGACATTAATCAGTTCAATACCGGCCATCCTGGCCTTCAGGAGCTTTCCCTTCTCATCCCTGTGGAAGGCAATCCGATGGAGTATAGATCCGATTGGTGCCGTGAGCTGGCCGTTCCGCACCTGCTTTACAACCTCCTCCATCCATCGTTCCGACCTACATCTGGCGATACGGCCTTTCCAATGTCTCGGTCCAACCGCACCGAAGGCATCGACCATATCGGACATTTCCCTCGCACGGCTTCTGATCTCGCTCGCTGCACAGGGGACCCGGGTCCATCTGCAGGCTGCTCGGAATAGAATAACACCTGCCTCATCGAACAGGACGATACGATCCCTGCCCGTAAATCGCTTACCGGCAGCCTCCCATTCCTTTTTTGTGATACTCACCAGACGATCAATTGCATTTGGTGTCATAAGGGACATGAAGAGACTTTTACGGTGGAGATGTTCCCTTCCGTCTAGAGTCTGAATTGCCTTCTTGCCGAATAGGGATTTCTGTATCCTGCCCGGCATAACCCCTTTTCTGGTAAAGATTCTATTGTTATAAAAAAGCTCGGCAGAATCCTCCCCGCTCATGCAGATTACTGTCTTTCCCATGAGCTTGGTTTGAAACAGATCAGATCCATATTTGCGGCATCTTCTCGGAATATATAAATAGCCCTCTATCAGAAGCTTAAGGGTTTGGTCCAGACATTTTTCTTTTGGAATACGTTTGTATTGCATAAGCATGATCTCCCGGATTAATTTGATGATACTATTATTAACAAAGAAGAGAAAAATATCATGTGCTCTTCAGATTGATTCATATCATGATATGGATTTGGCTATGCTGCGATCTTTTCTATGAATGAACTTGTATTTTATGAAATTGGTGTATATAATGGATAAAAAGATGTGAAAAAATTACATACGGAATAGTTCAGGGATCCTCGCCGGGATGATTAGCATTAAATGAGGCGGGTCAGAATAATCGGAAGAAGGGAGACTTGAAGCACATGAGTAGTGTATACACTTTTGGAGTCAAGACAGATCAGCACACTGCGATGATAGATATTACGCAGCAGATTCAGAAGATAGTTAGTGAGAGCAGGGTAAGGCAGGGCATATGCATGATATTTGTACCGCATACCACGGCAGCCTTGACGATTAATGAGAATGCAGATCCCGATGTTATACGGGATTTTATGATGGAGATCAATAAAATCGTTCCTTTGTCCGACGGATATCACCATATGGAGGGCAACTCGGCTGCACACATCAAAGCAAGTATGATGGGCTTCTCTGAAATGATAATGATTGAAGAGGGAAGACTTCTCCTCGGAACCTGGCAGGGGATTTATTTTATGGAATTTGATGGTCCGAGAATTCGTAAAGTGAAAGTGAAGATCATCGACGGATGACTGGATGCTAACTAATTCAAAGGGTAAGTCGGAACGCAGATATATAATAAAAAAGAATATTATGCCTTGTGAATAGAAAAGTTTTAGGATATAATCAGAACAACGCAAACGAGATTGTAGGAGAATACTCAATGACAGTACCAAATAAGAAGAGAGCTGTAATAAAGGAACAAACGCAGCTGGCTGACGGGATCTTCAGTATGTGGCTTTTGTCAGAGGAGATTACAGCTATGGCTGTTCCGGGACAATTCGTATCACTTTATTGCTCGGATGGGAGCAGACTTCTTCCCAGACCGATCAGTATTTGCGAGATAGACCACTACCGGGGTATACTACGGCTGGTCTACCGTGCCGCTGGTAAGGGGACAGAAGAATTTTCCCGACTGAATACAGGGGATTCGGTTGAGGTCATGGGGCCGCTCGGAAACGGCTTTCGGCCGGAAGGAGAGAAGGCTCTGCTGATCGGGGGAGGAATTGGAATACCTCCGATGCTGGAGCTGGCAAAGCAGCTTCACTGCAACAAGGATATCGTACTAGGATATCGTGATATTACTTTCTTAGAGTCAGAATTTGAAGCCTATGGCAATGTCTATCTGTCCACAGAGGACGGCAGTGCGGGTACGAAGGGAAATGTTCTGGATGCCATCCGGGCGCATAAGCTCACGGCGGATATCATCTATGCCTGCGGACCGACGCCGATGCTTCGGGGTATTCAGGAGTATGCCAAAGAGCATGGGATGAAAGCCCAGCTTTCCTTAGAGGAAAGAATGGCCTGCGGTATCGGAACATGCCTGGCTTGCATTTGTAAAACAAAGGATACGGATCATCACAGTAATGTGAAGAATAAAAGAATATGCAAGGAGGGACCGGTATTCTGGTCGGATGAGGTGGAGCTATGAATACAATGGTAACGCTTGCAGGAATAACCTTCCGGAACCCGGTTACGACGGCTTCCGGCACCTTCGGATCAGGAATGGAATACAGTGAATACGTGGACTTATCCAGACTGGGAGCAGTGACTACCAAGGGGGTTTCCAGTGTTCCCTGGGCAGGGAATCCTACCCCCAGGGTGGCTGAAACCTATGGTGGAATGCTGAATGCGATTGGACTGCAAAATCCTGGAGTGGATCTCTTCATCCGCCGGGACATTCCTTTCTTAAGACAGTATGATACGAAGATAATTGTAAATGTAATTGGAAAAACCATAGAAGATTATTGCGAAGTAGTAGAACGTCTGTCAGACGAAGACGTGGATCTTCTTGAGATCAATATCTCCTGCCCTAATGTAAAGGAGGGCGGAATTGCCTTCGGACAAGATGCCTCCAGAGTGGAGCATATTACGAAGGAGCTGAAAGCAAGAGCAAAACAACCGATCATCATGAAGCTTAGTCCTAATGTAACCGACATCGCTGAGATGGCGCGGGCTGCGGAAGCAGGTGGAGCTGACGCTATTTCTTTAATCAATACACTGACCGGTATGAAGATTGATATTCATAAGAGAAGCTTCCTGTTAGCAAACAGGACGGGCGGATTATCCGGCCCGGCGATCAAACCGATTGCTGTCCGCATGGTTTATCAGGCTGCTAAGGCAGTTAAGCTTCCAATCATCGGAATGGGTGGTATTATGAATGCCGAGGATGCGCTGGAATTTCTGATGGCAGGTGCATCGATGGTAGCAATCGGAACCGCGAATTTCATTAATCCCAGGGCTACCCTTGAGGTAATCGAAGGGATAGAAGCATTTATGGACGAGCAAGGAATTCATGACATCAAAGATTTGATCGGTATTGTGTGAATAGTCCCGCAAAAGCAGGCGGGCCAATAGTCCCGCAAAGCTTGCGGGCCATTAAAAGAATAGCAAAAGCAGCTATTTTTCACGATTAAGAATTGTGCCTACTCGGCACAAACTACCGGTATACGCAGTATCAAGGAGGTTATTATGGAACAGTATAAGCAGGAGTTTATTGAATTCATGGTGGACTGCGGTGTTCTGAAATTCGGTGATTTCACGACGAAGAGCGGCAGAAAAACCCCCTTCTTTGTGAATACGGGCTTCTATCGTACGGGGGCACAGCTTAAGAAGCTGGGTAGTTATTACGCCAAGTCCATTCATGATAAATATGGAACGGAGTTTGATGTTCTCTTCGGACCGGCTTACAAGGGGATACCCTTAAGTGTTGCGACAGCAATAGCAATCAATGAGTTATATGGGAGGGAAATCAAGTATTGTTCTAACAGAAAAGAGGTTAAGGATCACGGTGATACCGGTATTCTGCTGGGTTCGCCATTGATGGATGGGGATAAGGTTATCATCATCGAGGATGTAACGACAGCAGGAACCTCCATCGGAGAGACAATGCCGATTTTGAAGGCGCAGGGGCAGGTGGAGGTGCTGGGACTGGTGGTATCCGTTGACCGGATGGAGAGAGGACAGGGTTCCAAATCTGCACTGTCTGAGATTGAAGAAAACTATGGGATAGCCACTACAGCAATCGTTACCATGCAGGAAGTTGTAGAGCATTTGCATAATAAACCATATCAGGGAAAAATCATTATAGATGATGCTTTAAAATCATCAATTGATGCTTATTATGAGCAATATGGCGTACGCAGTTAATTGAAAGGAGGGATTATCATGATGGAGAAAATCTATCATACGATGAAATCAGTTGGTGTGTGGAACCTTGTTTTAGGAATACTTCTTATTATTGCAGGGCTTTTTGCTGGAATTTTTATGATCTTAAATGGAGCAAAGCTGTTGAAGAAGAAATCTGAATTATTATTTTAGTTTAGCAGTCCTGTCCGAAGTAGATAAAGGAATTAGATCCATATAGTGATAGGAATGTTTTTGAGCAGGGGACTTCAGGAGCCTTCTGCTCTTTTTTAAGGAGACCGGGGAATGACTAAACTTCTGCCCGTCAAAATGGTTTTACTAATGTTTTGGCTGCCTGTCGGCAGCATGGAGGTTATCATGAGAACACAGGATTTTTACTATGAACTACCTGAGGAATTGATTGCGCAGGATCCGCTTACTGATCGGTCCGGTTCGAGGCTGATGGTGCTGAACAAGGTCACCGGAGAAACAGAACATAGAATATTCAAGGAGATCAAGGAGTTCCTACATTCAGGGGACTGCCTTGTCATTAATGATACAAAGGTTATTCCTGCCAGATTGATTGGTCAGAAGATGAAAGACAGGACAGGGAATACCGGAGAGGAAAGTCCGGGAGCCAGGATAGAACTCCTGCTGTTAAAACGAAGGGAAAATGATATCTGGGAGACTCTGGTGAAGCCCGGAAAGAAGGCAAGGCCGGGTACTCGTGTCAGCTTCGGAGACGGGCTGCTGACCGGTGAGATAATGGATATCGTTGAGGAAGGAAACCGTCTGGTGAAGTTCACCTATCGCGGAATTTTTGAAGAGATACTAGATCAATTGGGTGAAATGCCACTCCCTCCCTATATTACCCACGAGCTAAAGGATAAGAATAGATATCAGACAGTATATGCGAAGCAGGAAGGCTCTGCAGCCGCTCCCACAGCTGGTTTACATTTTACACGGGAGCTGCTGGAGGAGATTGAGGCGATGGGTGTCCGGATTGCCAGGGTTACACTACATGTAGGGCTGGGGACCTTTCGCCCGGTAAAGGTGGAGGATGTGACGGAGCATCATATGCATTCGGAATACTACCAGGTGCTTTCAGAAGAGGCTGAAAAAATAAATCGTGCGAAGGCAGAGGGTGGAAGAATTATCTGTGTCGGGACTACCAGCTGTAGAACCATAGAATCGGCTGCTGATGAGACGGGTAGGGTACAGCCGGGAAGCGGTGATACCTCGATCTTTATCTACCCGGGCTACCGCTTTAAGGTGTTGGATGCACTGATCACTAATTTTCACCTGCCGGAATCAACTCTGATGATGCTGGTCTCTGCCCTGGCAGGGCGGGATCACATTATGGAGGCTTACCGGGAAGCAGTGAGGGAACGCTACCGCTTCTTCAGCTTCGGAGATGCAATGTTAATACAATAAATCTAACAGAACGGATATATAGATCTCTTTACTGATCGGAAAGCAATATTGTGCAATTTCAACTAAAAGAAACTATTATTTTACCGTTAATTGGAAAAAGTGTAGAATTCATAATTACACTTGAATTTATTGGATGATTATGCTATAATTTTCCATATATTAAAATTGATAAGGCGAAGAAGTCAGAACAAATGTTGTTTTGACTTCTTTTTAATACATGATTCATAAAATGTCTGCAAAGCTGACATTTTTGAATACATGAATCATAAAATGTCTGCGAAGCTGACAATTTTGAATATAAATGTGATATGGAAATAAGTTAATTGGCGACGTGGTCAAGGTGAAAAACCTTGACCACGCACGAATTATTAAGAAAACCGGCAAAGGGGTCAAGGCGGTAACGCCTTGGCCTCGCATTGTTTATAGGTATTCGACAAAGAGGTCTGAGAGCAATACTCTCGGCCCTTATTTTATTTCTTTTAGTCATATATTATTAAAATGATTGGATGGGGGTGCGATATGAAAAGGAACAAAGCAATTATCATGAATCTTCTTACGGCAGTTACGGTAGTGATTATGTTCTTAGGTTTATTCTTCATAGTATTCAGCGTACTCAATGAGATCAGCTTCAAGGTTATGAAGGCAGATCTCCACGGCGCTATCATGGGAATGCTGGTATTCTACCTGGGGCTGAGATACTATCTCATGGTACTTAAGCTAAAGCCTGAGATTTATAAGACTTCTGCTAAATTCTCCTGGAGTAATTTCAATCGGGATAAAAAGAAAAAGATGTTATTTAGAATTATGAAATAAAGGGAGGCAAGTATTATGAAAAAGTCAATGAGAATAATTGGGTTAGTGGCAGCGCTGGCAGTACTGGCCATCGTTTTGGCAGTGGCATTGTCACCAAACAAAGGAGGAGATCCGACAGGTGCTTCTTATGTATCAGCAACCGGCTCGGAAACTATCACTGACGTTGCAACAACTGCGAACAAGGCGATGTATGGTGCTAACTACACCTGGATCATGATTACAGGATTTATGGTATTCTTCTTCCAGTGTGGCTTCGCAATGGTAGAAACAGGCTTCTGCCGAGGCAAGAATGCAGCGCATACGATGACAATGAACTTCATGGTATTCCTGGCTGGTGCGATTGGTTATTTCCTTACTGGCTTTGCATTCCAGTTTGGCGGCTCCGGTGGAGCGGCCGGGCTTGGAACCGGGGGTGCAGCACTGGATTCTATGGTAAGCATTCCCGGCTTGGGAGGAATTATTGGGTATAAGGGCTTCTTACTGTCCGGACTCGGAGTATATGATCCGGGAATTTATGCATTATTCTTCTTCCAGATGGTATTCATGGATACGACAGTAACGATACCGACCGGTGCAATTGCAGAAAGAGTAAAATATTCGGCTGTTGTAATCACTTCATTCTTTATCTCAATGTTTTTATACCCGCTGTTCGGTAACTGGGTATGGGGTGGCGGCTGGCTGGCAGCGCTTGGCAAGAACTTTGGCTTAGGTCACGGGGTCGTGGATTTCGCAGGCTCTGCGGTGGTTCACTCTATGGGCGGTATGCTGGCTTTGGCGGGAGCGATTGTTATTGGACCCAGAATAGGTAAATTTAAGAAGGATGGGACCACCAGAGCCTTTCCCGGGCATGATATCCCGATGGCCATCATCGGAACAATTGTCCTGTTCTTCTGCTGGTTCTCCTTTAATGCCGGCTCTACCCTGAACTCCTCAGATTTCAGGCTGTCCGTAGTGGCAACGAATACGATGATTGCCGGAGCAATCGGAGGCCTCGTAGCGATGTTCTATATGTGGATTAAATATGGGAAGCCGGATCCGTCCATGACCGCGAATGGAGCCCTTGCAGGACTGGTTGCTATCACATCACCCTGTGCATTTGTCAATGCGGCTTCTGCCTTTGCGATCGGTATGATCGGAGGTATCCTGGTATGCTTATCCGTACCGTTTGTTGAGAAGAAATTACATTTGGATGATCCGGTTGGCGCCATCTCCGTTCATTGTGTCAACGGTTTGTGGGGCGTTATCTCATTGGGATTATTCGCGGATGGTTCGTATGGGGATGGCCTGAACGGTGTGGCAGGTGGTGTCAAAGGCTTATTATACGGAGATGCATCTCAGTTTATCGCTCAGCTGATTGCAGTAGGAGTGTTAATTGTTTGGGGATTTGGTGTATCCTTTGTGTTCTTTAAAGCACTTGATAAGCTCTGGGGTATGAGGGTGAAACCCGAGGATGAGCTCGCAGGTCTTGATCTTCCTGAGATGGGTGTGCTTGCATATCCGGATCTGCAGCTGCTAAAGTCTGAACTTGACTATGATTCCGGTGATAATGCACCGATCAAGCAGTTGGCCAGATTCAAGATAAAATAGATTTGACAGATATTTACATTGAACTTATAATAAAATCATCTGATGACGAGGGCGTTTTCTAAAGGGAAAAACGTCCGTTTTTTTTGACAGATGAAGCAGTTAACTGTTCATCCTGGGTATAGGAATTAAATGAAGGAGGTATCGGTATGAAGAAGCTGGAGATCATAATCAAGCCGGAGAGGCTTGAGGATTTGAAGAAAATATTGAATGACTGTAATGCGACCGGCCTAATGATAACAAATATCATGGGTTATGGCAAACAAAAGGGATATAAGAATATATACCGCGGTACGGAATATAGTGTTAACCTTCTTCCTAAGGTTAAGGTTGAGACGATTGTTACACCTGAGATATCCGAAAGTATCATCGAAAGAGTTGTTAAGGAGATCAATACAGGTAATTACGGCGATGGTAAAATCTTTATTTATGAAGTTGAGGATGCTGTCAGAATTCGTACCGGTGAACGAGGTCATGATGCATTATAGCAATGATCAGGATTGCTTGAGAAGAGGGATTGCTGTTTGGATCAGTAGCCCGGTTGTATGAATAAAGAGAATCTAATCAGAATAAGGGGCTGCGGCCCCTTATTCTGTTAATTGCTTTTTATTTGGTTTGCATCTTAGTTAATATACTTCTGCCGACACTGATACCATTTGCGGATGCCTGCTGCAGGCCTCTGGTTACGGAGGCTCCGTCACCGATTGCCCTCAAGCCCTCAACGCTGGTC
>JAEZHX010000020.1 GCA_023436765.1 Bacillota bacterium | reverse complement strand
TTACCTACTGCGATATGATATCATATTGAAATGAGCCTATCTCAATTTTATCTTCCAATGTAGTATATCTAATCATTCTTGCCTTACCGCTCTCAGACCTGTATTTGATATCTACTGCAGTTACCCAGCCTTTACCCGTATCAATCTTTGGATGTGTAAACCTAAGGTTTTGGACTTGATCCAAATATAGTTTAATTTCATCAGGATTTGTGATGGTTGTAGTATCTTTACCAAAACCAAAGGCACCAGGGGTTTGAATTTTAATTTCATAGACCTCCTTATCCTCTACCTTAATAGAATATGTTTTATTATAAAAGATAAGGTAGATGATAATAGCCAGAAAAATACCTGATAAAATTAAGACCCTTCTTTTCGATTTCATGTTCCTTCCCCCCTTACACCTATGCGATCGTAGGATTTCATGATTTTTACCCGGATAGCGGTCATACCTTACTGCTCAATTAGTTATTGCTATAATAATATTTCAGTCTGTCATCCACTACCGTCCAGTTGATGTTCTGCATGAAGTTCCGGATATATTCAGCCTTATTATCTGCATACTGAAGGAAATAGGCATGCTCATACACATCCATGACCAGCACAGGTGCGGAATAAGCCACATTTCCTACGTCATGAGCATCCAGGCTGATATTACGGAAGCGCCTACTCCTCTGGTCAAATGCTAATACTGCCCACCCTCTGCTGGCCGTTGCCGTGGCGATAAAATCCTCCTGCCAATTGTCCAGACTGCAGAAGTCCTGCTCCAGGATATCCGAGGTGATTTTATCGGGCTTTGAAACACAACCACCAATATTTTCAAAATACAGCTCATGCAATATGACACCGTTCAAGGCAAAGGTCTCGCCCCTTTTACATTCCCTATAATAGCTAAAGGTTGCATTTGCCCGGTCTCTGCCGGAATTGCCAAACAAAATCGCATCAATTTCATTGATTTTGCTCACATATCCCTCATAAAGCCTTAAATGGGCTTCAAACTGCTCCCGGTTCACCACAGTGATATCCTGCGTATAACGGAAAGGTATCTTCTCTATCATTGCTCTCTTCCTCCCTATTCTTCTAATGATTATGGTACAAGTACCAGATATCAGATAAATATACGGGACTCGAAAGCAGATTATGTCAATAAAATATATTCGTAGAGGAAATCCTTCTCATACCTGTAGTTATGCTGTAAACATTCTTAGAACAAGCCAGTAATCCTTCCGTCCTCATCCACATCGATGCCCTCTGCAGCCGGTACCTTCGGAAGTCCCGGCATCGTCATCACGGTACCGGTGATAGCTACCACAAAACCTGCCCCAGCAGATACATAAGCCTCTCTGATATTTACGGTAAAGCCGGTCGGTCTGCCGAGCTTCGCTGCATCATCGGATAAGGAATACTGATTCTTCGCCATGCAGACCGGAAGCTCCTTGTAGCCGAGAGCTTCTATCGTCTTAATAGCGCTGTCTGCCGCAGGGTCAAAGGTTACCCCGTCTGCTCCGTAGATTTCCTTCGCTATGGTCTCAATCTTTTGCTTAATGGACAGCCCCAGATCGTAAAGGGGCTTATAGTGGCTTACCTTCTTTTCCATCGTCTCGAGGACCTTCTTCGCAAGCTCCAATCCGCCTTCGCCACCCTTCTCCCAGACCTCACAAAGAGAGAAATCACAGCTTCTGCTTTCACAGAAGGCTTTTACGAAGCGGAGCTCTGCATCCGTATCGGACATAAAGCGGTTAAGGCTTACGACTACCGGAACCCCGAATTTCTGCAGATTCTCAATATGCTTCTCCAGATTGACGATGCCCTTTTCCAGTGCCGCCAGATTCTCGGTTGCCAGCTCGGCCTTTGGAACACCGCCGTTATATTTTAAAGCACGTATCGTAGCTACCAGTACGACAGCATCCGGCTTTAAGCCTGCCATCCTGCATTTGATATCAAAGAATTTCTCGGCTCCGAGGTCTGCTCCGAAGCCTGCTTCTGTTACCACGACATCAGCCAGCTTTAAGGCAGTCTTCGTTGCCCGGACACTGTTGCAGCCATGGGCGATGTTCGCAAAGGGTCCGCCATGGATGATTGCCGGTGTATTCTCGACAGTCTGGATTAAATTGGGCTTCAGAGCATCCTTAAGTAAGGCTGCCATGGCACCGACTGCATTCAGCTGCTTCGCGGTAACCGGCTTACCGTCATGAGTATAGGCGACGACGATTCGTCCCAGACGTTCCTTCAAATCCCTCACATTGTCGGAGAGACAAAGAACGGCCATAATTTCGGAGGCCACCGTAATGATGAAGTGATCCTCTCTGACTACTCCATCCGCCTTACGTCCGAGGCCAACTACGATATTCCTGAGTACGCGATCATTCATATCCACACAGCGCTTCCAGACGATCTGATTGGTATCTATCTCCAGCGCATTCCCCTGTTGGATATGATTATCCAACATCGCTGCCAACAGATTATTGGCTGAGGTAATTGCATGGAAATCTCCGGTAAAATGAAGGTTCAGATCCTCCATCGGAACAACCTGGGCATAGCCGCCTCCGGCTGCACCACCCTTGATTCCGAAGCAGGGTCCGAGGGAGGGCTCCCTTAAGGCTATCACTGATTTCACGTTCATCTTACCCAATGCCTGCCCTAAGCCGACTGTGGTCGTAGTCTTACCCTCCCCTGCCGGAGTCGGGTTGATGGCTGTCACCAGAACCAGCTTCCCATCCGGACGGTCCTTGACCTTCTCCCAAAGCTCGTCCGACAGCTTTGCCTTATATTTTCCGTAAAGCTCCAGATCATCCTGTGATATATCAAGCTTTTCCGCTACCTCTACTATTGTTTTAAGCTTTGCTTCCTGTGCAATCTGAATATCCGATTTCATTTGTTTGCCCAACCTTTCTGTTGATCCGTAATTGATTAGGAATATTGTAACATACTAGCTAATTTCAGACAAGTATCCGAACTTTCCTATAAAATTAAAAAACTGCTTGCACGTTTGATTACAGAATTATATACTATTAACTATACTCACGCTTAAAGCTTCGTATAATAGGAAGCTTTCCATACTTATTTATAGCTAAGAAAGGATACCTTCGATGAAATACGATACCATAATCTTTGATCTGGATGGAACCTTATTAAATACCTTGGACGATCTTCGTGACAGCCTGAATGATATCTTAGCCCAGAAGGGTTATTCCGTCAGGAGTCTGGAAGAGGTAAAGCGCTTCGTAGGGAATGGTGTCCGTAATCTGGTCCGTCTCTCCGTTCCGGGTCATTGTACGGAGGAGGAGGTAACACAGTGTTTGGAGGAATTCAAGGAGCATTATAAGCATAATATGCAGAATAAAACCAGACCCTATAACGGTATCATGGAGTTGCTTCTGGATCTGAACCGTTTTAATTATAAGATTGCCATTGTATCCAACAAATATGATGTTGCTGTAAAAACCTTGGCGAAGACCTATTTTGGTGACCTGATTCCCGTAGCCATTGGGGAGTCCCAGGAGGTAAAGAGAAAGCCTGCGCCTGACAGCGTGTATGAAGCTGTGAAGGAATTGGGCTCCGATCTCTCCAAGACAATCTTTGTCGGTGATTCGGAAACAGACGCCCAGACAGCGCAGAATGCAGGCATCCCCTGTATAGGAGTTACCTGGGGCTTCAGAAGCCGTGAGGTATTAAAAACTGCGGGTGTGGATTACCTGATCGACACTCCCAGAGAGCTGCTGACCCTGATATAACACAGAAGAAATGGGATTTACCTTGAAGCATAAAAAAAGGAGCTGTTTCACAATAAACGTAAAGAATACAAGAGGCCCTTTATGTTCCCCTCACACACTGGTTCCTGTACAGATTTTGATTATGTATGCCAATCTTCGGACATAAATGTCCGCATCTGGCATCACATAATCCTCAATCTGTTCAGCAAACAGTGCATTATGGGGAACATAAAGGGCCTCTTGTATCTCTAAGCCATTAAGAAACAGCTCCTTCTTTATTCTCAGCATGGCGAGTCTGCTTTTTAAATTTGTGAAAGGATAAAGTTAAGATATTTCTCAACAAGGTTTATCTCCGAACATTGGTAGAGCATTCTGGAGCCGACCACATCCTCAATCTCATTGAAAATCAATTCCCCTTCATCCCCAATGATAAAATCTATACCTACCATACCAATTTCAAATTGATTCATAATCAGGCGGACCAATTTCTTCTCTTCCTCCGACAGCTCATACAGCCGAACTTCTCCACCCAGAGAGAAGTTCGATTTAAAGCCCTCCTTCGCCGTCCTCAGCACCGCAGCAATGATTTCCTCACCGATCACATATACTCTGAGGTCCTGGTGCCTGTGACCTGTCAGGGGCTGGATAACTGCATCGGAGCTACCGATTCCCTTCAGTATCCTAGTCTTCTCTTCTTCCTCCGGCTTATCCCCCAGCAGGAATACCTGAGTTCCCCCATGTCCGTCCACCGCCTTAATGACGGTCGGCGAGGTTATTTTCTCCATTGTCTCTTTTAGTAAGACATTTTTACAGAAGCTGCTATCCACCATTCGGATGCCGGTCTTTGCCAGATACTGATAGGTTTTGGCTTTATCATTACAGATTTCCGAGAGGAAAGCATTATTAAATACCCGAATACCCATGGCTTCCAAGTGTCTGCTCAGCAACGGATAGATCGCACGACAGATCACAAAATCCGGATAGGGCTGCTCTTTTGATCCGTACTTACAAAACCATTCCCCTTCCTGTACCCCAAATTCCAACTCCTCCACCAGAATAAGCTTGACTGTGATGCCAAGCTTACTTCCCTCTTCGATATAGAATTCGATATAGCGTTGATTATATATGGCACTTTCCTTGTAATAGATTAGCCAGGCTAACATCCTCATCCGCCCTCTATTTCTTAAGTCTACCGTAAATGCTTGAATTACTCTCACATAAACGGCTGTTATTCTGTACTTATATTCAGTTATCAGCATTCCCGGCCATAAGCTTGCCAACGATATGAGAAAGTATCGCATCGGCAGCATTTACACCGGTACAGTCGTAGATATTCTTAAAATGTGCATTAGAGTTCACTTCACAGACCAGAGTCGTGCCGTCCTCACCGAACAGTAAATCCACTCCGGCATAGTCCAGACCAAGCAGCTCACAGCACCGTACAGCCAGCTCACATTGCTCCTTCGTCGGCTCATAAGGGAGCATCTTCCCCCCGATGGTTAGGTTGGCACGAAAATCTCCATGATCGGAATAACGATACATCGCTGCAATTACTTGCTTTCCAACCACCTGGAGTCTTACATCCCTGCCCACACTGGAAGCGATAAACTCCTGAAATAACATGGGCTTGGTGCCTATGCTAGCGACGAGCGCTTTCAGTTCCTCAGGTTCCTTCGCCAGATATACCTGTTGACCGAAGGACCCAAAGCATTCCTTTACCACCATCGGAAATTCCAGCCGTTCGGAAACCTCTTTCAAAAAAAAAGTATTTGTATATCCGATATTATCGAAGGTCTTCGGGGCCAAAATGGTCCTTGGCATAGGTATTCCGGCATTTGTCAGTACCAGGTGAGTCAGGGACTTATCATCACAGGCTGCAATTGCTTCCGAAGAGTTAAATACAGGATAGCCCTGCTGTTCCAGAAACCTGGCAAGCCTGGTGTCCTTGTCCCAGAACAGGATGAAATCCGGGGCGTCGGCATCCTTCTTACTCTTTCCGGCAAAGTCCTTCCTCTGCAGGTCAACCAGCAGCTCTGCATTGGTTTTTAAGGTCATGCTTATGCCAAACCTTTCTGCCGCCTTCACAAGCCATTCGTGGATTTCATTAAATTTGCCAGACTGCAGAAATTCATTTACAACCAGCCACGCAGCTCTGTTCATATGGATCACCCTCTATCATTCCCAGTCAATATTCTGAACTGATCTTTTTATCATTCTACAAGAGTCGTATATAAACTCACCTGTAGTTAATTTTCTTCCAGGTATTGCTCGAACTGTTCGGGGGACATCAGAATCTTCCTGGGTTTGGTACCTTCTTCGGGGCCGACCACTCCTGCCTCAGCCAGTTGGTCCATAATCCTGGCAGCACGGTTGAAGCCGATTTTATAGACTCTTTGCAGCATACCGATGGAGGCCTTGTCCTTTTCAATGATGAATTTCCCTGCCTCGGCAAAGTATTCATCCTGCTCATTCCCGCTTCCCATGCCTGCGCCGGAATCTCCCGGTCTTGCATTGGCGATCTTATCCTTGACATCCTCATTGTACTGGGCTTCGTTGTTGTGTTTCTTCAAGAAATCAACAACAGAGCTTACTTCCTTATCCGAGATGAAGGCACCCTGAATTCTCACCGGCTTCGGATAGCCGGACGGGAAGAACAGCATATCGCC